>CBDUDQ010000019.1:0-19334 GCA_965365985.1 uncultured Erysipelothrix sp.
GCAGATTTAGACACAAAAATGAAAGTTTTCAAATAAGAGCGAAAGCTCTTTTTTTATAATCAAGCAAGGCTCATAAGCATACGCAGTGTGATATAATCATTACAGGAGTTGAGGTCATGATAACGATACCAAAAGAGATTCATGAAATCATCAATAGAATAAACGTTGCTGGCTATGAAGCATTTCTAGTCGGTGGTTTTGTACGTGATGCACTCCTTGGCATTGAATCGTATGATGTTGATATTGCCAGTAATGCCGATATTAAAAACTTAAATGAAATATTTGAAACAAAAGCAAGTGATACTTATGGTAATCAATATGGTTTAATGAAACTTAAAAGAAAAGATTACTCAATTGAAATTACACATTATAGAAAAGAATCTGATTATAAAGATTTTCGACATCCCAATAAAATTGAGTTTGTCCAAACCATAAAAGAAGACGCAAAGAGAAGGGATTTTACCATCAACGCTCTTTATTATCACCCTGATTTGGGGATTTTTGATTTTTATGGTGGCATAAGTGACTTAGAAAATAAAACAGTTCGATCTATTGGAGAGCCCATGGATCGATTTAAAGAAGATCCACTGCGCATATTACGCTTGTTTCGCTTTTCTTCTCAACTCAACTTTGATATTGAAAAGAAGACAAAACTAGAAGCATTGAATTTAATGCATTTAGTTAAAGAATTAAAACCAAAACAAATATACAAAGAACTCAGTAAAATATTGATGAGTAAAAAGTTTTTATCTCTGGCTTTAGAATATCCAGCTCTTTTCTCTTCGATGATTCCAGAACTGGGAAAAGCCCATGATTTTGATCAAGAGAATCCGTACCATCGATATTCGTTGTATGAACATACCATGCGTGTTGTGGACGCATGCCCTTATGATCTGAATCTTCGTTTGGCAGCTTTGTTTCATGATCTGGGGAAGTTAGAGACGCGTACACGGGATGCAAAAGGCATCTCTCATTTCAGATATCATGCCCACCATTCAATGTTAATGACAAAACCTTACTTAGATGGATATGAAATTAAAATGAGCGATAAACAAATGATATTAAAACTGATTGATTTACATGATTATAAATTGAAACCCAATACGGCATCAATTTATGATTTTCTTGTCAATCACTCCTATATATTTGTTCAGGATTTAATTTACTTAAAAAGAGCCGATAATATGGCTAAATCAGATTTAGCGGATTATCAAGTCGATAAATGTCATCAATTTGAATTAATTTTAAATGACATCAAAAATAGAAAATTACCTTTAGGTGTAAGTGAATTATCTGTTTATCCTAAAGATTTAATGGACTTAGGTATTGAAGGAAAAGACATATCAAACATACTAAACATGATTTTTACAGAAGTGAAAGATTTGGAGCTGGGCAATGATCGCTTGGTTCAAATGGAAATTTTAGAGAGGGTTGTTGAAAATGGGATATATTAAAGTAAATGATTTAGAAAAACACTATCAAGTAGGAGACACAAAAATTGTTGCGGTGGGAGGGGTTAACTTTGAAATCCCTAAAGGGCAATTTGTGGTTATTGTGGGGCCTTCTGGGGCAGGTAAAACTACAGTTATGAACATACTGGGTGGTATGGATAAGCCCAGTATTGGGGATGTCATTGTGGACAATAAAAACATCTCATCACTTAAAGACAAAGAAATGACAAAATACAGACGCGATGACGTCGGCTTTGTGTTTCAATCCTATAATTTGATCAACAACTTAACTGCATTGGAAAATGTTGAAATGGCCACTCAAATTTGTAAAGATGCTAAAAACCCTCAAGAGGTTTTAGCGCAAGTGGGCTTACAAGAACGTATGAATAATTTCCCTTCACAACTCAGTGGTGGAGAGCAGCAGCGTGTCGCAATTGCGCGTGCAATTGCTAAGAATCCCAAGATTCTATTGTGTGACGAACCTACAGGGGCCTTAGATACCGAAACAGGACAACAAGTTTTGAGAGTATTGCGTGAGTGCAGTGATGTTTATAACATGACTGTCATCATCATTACGCATAACCAAAATATCACTCAGATGGCAGATCGCATCATTGAAATTAAAAATGGACGCATTAAGTCTGACTCTTTAAACACATCAATTAGAACTGTTGATGAAATTTCATGGTAAAAGATATTTTCCGTGAAATAAAAAGAAAATGGTTCCAATTTATTGCCATCGCTTTGATCACACTTTTAGGGGTTGGGTTTTATGTTGGAATTCAGGTTACAGGATATGATATGCGTATCACTGGGGATGCTTATGCACTTCAAACTGATGTCTTAGACTATCAAATGCGATATACTTTAGGCTTTGATCAGGCCATGGTAGACGAGATTGCCACTTTGGTAAATGGTTCAGTCAGTGGGGTTGTTGATGGTGATGGCTTTGTGGGTAACGATGTCATTCAGTTTATTGAATATGATTCAACAACAGAAAACGATATTACCTTAATTGAAGGGCGTTTACCCAATAATCCAAAGGAACTTGTTTTGGATCAAGTGTATGCAAGTTTAAATGACATTTATCTTACGGATGACATTTCAGTTAACAAATCCGAGATTTTAGTATCACAAAACTTTACAGTGGTTGGTTTTGTCAATTCAAACCTGTACATGAATCAAGAACGTGGTAACTCAAAGTTGGGTAAAATTGATGCTTTTGCTTATGCCATAAATGTTGAATTAAAAGAACCGGTCTTTACGGCTGTTCGTTTTAACTTTGAAGATGATGTTGATATCACAAGTGAAATTGCTAAGATAAAAGATCAAGAAAAAGAACTCATGAATGGTCGATTTGATCGTTTGGTTCAGGAAGATCGCGATAAATTAGCAGATGCCCAAACTGAGCTCAATCAAAGCATCATTGATGTTGAAAAAGAATTTGGTCTACAGTGGTCTAAGATTGAATCAGCTCAACGAACACTGGATGATGCTTACACTGAACTTGATTCTGCTTTAAATGAAATTAATGAAGAACCACTCATTGGTTCACTCAATGAAAAATTAATTGAATCAAGAAAAAGATCTGAAATTCTTGCTGAGAATACTCAAGCACAATTGAATGCTCAGTATGAACAAATTCAAATGATTCCTGATGAAATCGAAAAAGCTTATTTAATGGCCGCCTGGGAAGCGGGTCAAACTGATTTTATAAATCAAATGGCACGACTTAATGCTGCACAAGACAGCATATCAAATGGCATCATAGAATATCAAAAAGGTGTCAATGAATTAGAAAGTTCTAAAGTATTGTTTAAAAAAGAAAAAGTAAATGCAGAACAAAAACTAGTCGATGCCCAAGTAAAGATTGATGATGGGTATCAAGAAATAGAAAATACAAGTCGGGGGACGTTCTATCACTTTACACGAGAAGATGTCATTGTTGGATATCGTGAGTTCTACCAGGATTCAGATCGAATCGAAGGCATTGGGAAAGTGTTCCCTCTCATATTCTTCGGTGTTGCGATATTAGTTACGCTCTCTACAATGACTCGAATGATTGATGAAAATAGAATTGAGATTGGTATTTATAAGGCCCTTGGTTATTCTTGGTTTAAAACAACCTTGAAATACATTGGCTTTGCCTTCTTTGCTTGGATTATTGGGGCTTCTATAGGTCTTTATCTGGGTTTCTCTTTAATCCCCAACTTAATATATGATGCATATCGGATTATGTATTTAACGCCTGATCTCATCAGTGGCTTTGTACTCTCTTATGCTGTAGTGCCTTTATTGGTCAGTTTCTTGGCCAGTGTCGGCATTGCGTTCTTTAAATCCAGCAGGGTTGCTAAAGAAACAACGGCCGCACTCTTGATGCCAGCTTCACCTAAAGTTGGCCAAAGAATTTTGTTAGAACGCATCCCATTCATTTGGAATCGTATGAGCTTTTTATATAAAGTCAGTTTAAGAAACTTATTTAGAAATAAAACCCGTTTCTTCATGACTGTGATTGGAATTGGTGGAACTTGTGGTCTTTTAATTACAGGATTTGGATTACAACATTCAATCTATTCAATAGTTGATAAACAATTTGATGAAATCATACAATATGATGCTGTGGTCGCTTTCGATGATACTTATGAATTAAATCAAGATGATTTTAAATATTCGGCCACACTTCATTCAGATAGCATTAAAGTAGGCACCACAGATGTCAGCGTATATGCTGTTGATGACATTCATGACTTAGAAGAAGTATTATCTTTTAGAGATCGTAAAACAAAACAAGATTTGTTTCTCAGTGATGACTCTGTGGTTATAACAGAGAAATTATCCTTACTTTATGATTTGGGTGTGGGGGATGTCATGACTTTCAGTCTTGGGGATCAAGAGTTCAACTTAAATATTACCAGTGTGACTGAAAACTATTTAGGGCATTATCTTTATTTATCTCAGGCTAATTATGAATCTGTATTGGGATACCGTGTGGATTCGCAGTTGGCACTGACACAAGGTAACAGTGATTATGACGCACTACTCAACGAATCAGGCGTGTTGAGTGTCAGCCAACTTGTGGATATTAAAGAAAACTTGCAAACAATGATGGGTAACTTTGATATTGTAATCTTGGTCATTGTTGGGGCTGCATTTGCGCTTGAGTTGATTGTTTTATTGAATTTGATTTCAATGAATATATCGGAGCGTTATAAAGAATTGGCGACCTTAAAAGTCTTGGGATTCTATCCAAGAGAATTGTCTTCGTACATTCTAAGAGAAAATATTATTCTTACTTTGATGAGTTTGCTGGTTGGATTATTCTTTGGTAAATACTTGCATCAATTTGTTATTTTAAGCGCTGAGATTGACATGTTAATGTTTAATCGTGAGTTGATGGTTTCATCTTACGCTTGGGCTATGGCACTTACTTTCTCTTTATCAATCTTAATTAACCTATTCATGTCACGTAAGGCCAACAAAATAAATATGTCTGATGCGCTGAAGTCATAGTCTTGCTATTGACTTTTAGTGCTTATTTTTGTATTCTTTAAGATATTAATTAAATGGAGGTTTGCTTGTGCAAAACGGTGATGGGGACAGTTGTCCCAGGAAATTGTATACTAATAAATTTATAGGGGGTATTTCATAGTGGTCATTAACATATTAATCTTGTTATTACTGATCTTATTGAATGCGTTCTTTGCGGGTAGTGAGTTGGCTTTTATTTCAGTCAATAATAATAAATTAAAATTGATGGCTGAAGAGGGACATAAAAAAGCACAACGTGCGATTTCACTTAAAGAGAAACCCAATAAATTTCTGTCAACCATTCAGATTGGCGTTTCCCTAGCGGGCGTCTTTTCTGGTGCGTTCGCGGCAGATGCATTTGCAGTTCGCTTAACGGAGTTTATGATTGGATTGGGGATTACTAACTCTCCTGTCCTTAAACCAGTAGCAACCCTTCTTATAACCTTACTAATTACCTTCTTGATGCTTTTGTTTGGTGAACTGGTTCCTAAAAGAATCGCAATGAAAAATCCAAACGCTTTTGTATTTGCGGTAGTGACACCAATTTATTATTTGGCCAAGGTTGCTACGCCCATTGTTCACATGTTATCTTTCTCAACAAATATCGCTTTGAGATTGATTGGAATTGATCCTCACAGCTTCGATGATGAAGTGACTGAAGAAGAAATTCGTTTAATGGTGGATGCTGGAGAAATTAACATTCAAGAAAAAGAAATGATTAACAATATTTTTGAGTTTGATAACCTTGAAGTATCTGATATCATGACGCACCGTACGGAAATCGTCGGGATTGAAGTGGACTCAACATTTTCTGAAATTATGGATATTGTTGAGAATGAGAGATATACGCGTTATCCCGTTTATGATGACAGCATTGATAACATCATTGGTATCATCCATTTACGAGATTTATTACGTTATATTAAATTTCCAACAGCAAATGACTTTGATATTAAAGATCTAATTCGTTTGCCTTATTATGTTCCGGATTCAAAACATACAGATGAGCTCTTTAGAGATCTTCAAAAGAGTAAAACTCACATTGCGGTTGTTATTGATGAGTATGGTGGTACAGCAGGTATTGTGACCATGGAAGATCTCATTGAGGAAATCATGGGTAACATCATGGATGAATATGACATCGATGAAATTGAAGAAAACATTGTTGAAGTTCATACCAATGAGTATCTCATGGAAGGTTCTACCGACTTAGAGGACTTAGAAGAAATCATTAACATTGATCTACCCATCGAAGATTATGATACAGTTTCTGGTTTCATGATTGGTGAACTTGGCAGGATACCAAGTCAAGTGGATGTTGATGAAGATATTTCAGATGTTCCGTTTAACGGTTATTTATTCAGTATTCTAGAAATTGACGAAAAAGTTATTTCAAGAGTGCGTGTGATGAAGATTGAAAAGGAAGACCCAATTGAATAATGGGTCTTTTTCTTTTGTGTGCCTTATGGTAAAATGGGGATAGAATCGTAAGTAAAGACATATCGAATTAAAAACAGTTCAAAGAGAGGGATAGAAGCTGAGACTTCCCACTGAGTTTTGATTGGGTGCTCCTTTATTAGATGAGGCAACTCCGTTTGGTTTGCGTTAAAAACTAAAAAGATGTATTCATATTATTTTATGTGGATAAATCAGGATGGTACCGCGTGAGAACGTTCCTGGATTGGAATGTTTTTTTGTGCTTAAAAGGAGAAATTAAGATGCATAAATATAGAAGCAGTGATGAAGTAAGGGATTTATTTTTAAAGTATTTCGAATCAAAAAACCACATGATAGAACCGGGTTCATCATGGGTTCCAGTGAATGATGATACTTTGCTTTGGATTAATTCCGGAGTTGCAGCACTAAAAAAATATTTTGACGGCAGCAATAAACCTAAAAATCCAAGAATCGTAAATGCTCAGAAATCACTCAGAACCAACGATATTGATAATGTGGGTAAAACATCACGTCATCATACATTCTTTGAAATGTTAGGAAACTTTTCTATTGGCGATTACTTTAAAAAGGAAGCTTTAGAGTTTGCTTATGAATTTCTATTTTCTAAAGATTGGTTGGGACTGGATGTTTCAAAAGCTTATTTCTCAGTCTATATTGATGATCAAGAAGCTTATGATATTTGGGTTAATGACATTGGCATTGATCCAAAACGCATTCTAAAAACAGATGACAACTTCTGGCAAATTGGTGAGGGCCCATGTGGTCCAAACTCTGAAATATTTATTGACCGCGGAGAAGCATTTGATTCAGAAAATTTAGGAGAAAAACTATTCTTCGATGAAATGGAAAACGACCGTTATGTTGAAGTATGGAATGTTGTGTTCTCACAATATGATGGTAAAGAAGGGGTAGAACGTTCTGAATTCATGGAACTCCCACAAAAAAATATTGATACTGGTATGGGCTTTGAGCGTTTGGTTTCAATTGTTCAAAATGCTGAAACTAACTATGACACTGATTTGTTTATGCCTTTAATGAACCAAATTGAAGCGTTATCTCAAACTAAATATAAAGATTTCCCAATGGCTTATCGTGTTATTGCCGATCATATTAGAACTTTAGTTTTTACTTTATCTGATGGTGCCGTTTTCTCAAATGAGGGCCGTGGGTATGTCTTACGCAGAATCTTGCGTCGTGCAGTCCGTTTTGGTAAGGTCATATCAATTGAGGGCAGTTTCTTGTATAAACTGGTTGATACTGTGATCGAATCTTCATCACACTTTTATCCTTATCTAAAAGATCATGAGCTTATGGTAAAAAAATTGATTATTTCTGAAGAAAAACGTTTCGAAAAAACTTTAGTTTCTGGTGAGAATCTTCTTCTCGATTCATTAAAAAATTTGGAATCAACGCATCATCTCAATGGCGACATTGCGTTTAAGCTCTATGACACTTTTGGATTTCCAATTGAGCTCACACAAGAAATTGCCTTAGAACATGGTTTCAGTGTGGACATGGAAGGCTATCTTGTTGCTCTTGAGGCTCAGAAAGAACGCGCACGATCATCAAGAGTAAAATCAGATTCAATGTCATCTCAAAAAGAGGATTTAATGAACTTTAATCTAAAAAGTGAGTTTTTATATGATGTCTTATCGGTAAATGCAGAAGCAATTGGTTTGTTTGTTGATGGGGTATCGGTTGATTCTTTTTCTGGAAAAGGTGAAATAATTTTTGATAAAACTGTGTTTTATGCTGAATCCGGTGGACAAGTTTCTGACTCGGGACTTATTGAAAATGATGATTTCAGTGCAAAAATCATATCTGTCAACAAAATTGCTGGTGGACAACACCTCCACTCAGTCAATATTGAGGATGAAATCAGTTTGGGAGATCAATTTCACCTATCTGTTGATTCAAGAAAACGTCATTTTATCTTAAAAAATCACTCAGCGGTTCATTTGCTTCAGGCTGCTTTAAGAACAGTTTTGGGAGATCATGTACTACAAGCAGGGTCATTTGTTGATGAGCATTATTTCCGTTTTGATTTCTCTCACTTCGAAAAAGTTGCTGAGAAAGATTTGATGAGTGTTGAGAACATGCTTAACGAGTGGATAGCGATGGCACTGTGTGTTAAGACAGAAGTCTTGAGCATTGATGAAGCCAAAGCAACAGGAGCAATGGCGCTGTTCTCAGAGAACTATGGTGAGAGTGTTCGTGTTGTTTCTATGGGCGATGTTTCTAAAGAGCTTTGTGGTGGGACTCATGTCCACAATACTGCTGAGATTGGACTCATCAAACTTCTAAGTGAAGAATCTGTGGGTTCTGGCGTCAGAAGAATTCAAGGATTGGTCAGTTTGGATGCGATTGCATATTTAGAGAAATATAAAAATGAACAAGAACAAATTCGTAAAGAATTAAAACTACCCAAACAAAAAACAGTTTCAGAGGGCGTCTTTGACTTAGTTTCTTCTTTAAACACTTTAAAAGAAGAGAATAAAAATTACAAACTTGAGTCTATGAATGTTCTTGCGAATGAACTTTCAATAGAATATCAAAATATAAACGAGGACCTCAAGTACATATGGTTTGAACAAGTAGATTTAGATATGGATTTGGCAAAAGTTTTGGTTGAGAAAATGCGTGAAAAGATTGACATAGTTGTCTGTGCAATCAAACGTCAAAGCAGTCTTAACTTTGTTGTTGCGTGTTCACCACAGGCCATCAAAGAAGGCTTTAAAGCAGGTGATTTGGCTAAAATCGCTGCAATTACTACGGGTGGTAATGGGGGAGGACGTCCTAATTTTGCTGAATCCGGGGGTAAAAATATTGATGATTTAGCGAGTGCTGAAAAAGAGTTGGCATCTAAAGTGGGTTTAGCCTTTTAATTTAAGTCTATTTGAGATAAACTATAGAAAAGGAAGTGATACAAATGACTCAAAATAACATCAGTGAAACAAAAGCTTATAAATCTGAAGCTGTGCGCGAAGAACGCATCAAGGAAATACTTCATGAAGTAGATCATGCTCTAAGAGACCGTGGCTACCAATCTGTAGCGCAAATTTCTGGCTACCTCATTTCAAATGACCCTGCATATATTTCATCACATAAAAATGCACGTGTTGTCATTCAAGAAGTTGAAAGATACGAAATCATCGAAGAATTGGTTCGTTTTTATCTCGAGAATAAATAATGATTGGTAAATCATTGGGCCTTGACTTAGGATCTAAAACTTGTGGCGTGGCCATCTCCGACGGTTTGGGGATGTACGCTCACCCATTAGAAACTTTATATTATCAAGAAGATATGGATTTATTAAAAGAACCATTAGAAGCAATTATAAAAAAAGAATCCATCAAAAGTATTGCTTTGGGATTCCCAAAAATGATGAATAATGATGTGGGCATCAGAGCGCAGATTTCAGAAGAATTTAAAGCGTCATTAGAAGCATGGTTCAATATAGAAGTCAGTCTCATTGATGAGCGCTTAACAACCGCAGCAGCGACCCGAACTCTCATCAGTGCAGATGTTTCAAGAAAAAAAAGAAAAAAAGTAGTAGACCAACTTGCTGCAGTGCATATCTTGCAAAGTCATTTGGATAGATTACGCTTTTTGGAAGGAAGATAATATGGAAGAAAATAAACTGGTAGTCATTGCAGAAGATGGCACAGAAACTGAAATGGAAATTTTATTTACGTTTAAAGATGATCAATTTAATAAAGAATATGTTTTGTATGTTGATCCTTTAGATGAAACGGGAGAAGTATTCGTTTCAGCATATGATGAATCAGGCAGCCTAAATGACATCACGGACGAAAAAGAGTGGGATATGGTAGAGGAAGTATTTTCAGCTTTCCTAATTACCCATGAAGATGAGGCCACGGATGAAGAACATGAGCACACGCACTAAATTTAGAAGCGGTGCTTCTTTTCTGTTCATTTTAATAATGATTTCACTTTTATTCTTTTATCAATTTGAAAGTCAAGCAGTCCAAAAAGATTCTGAGATTGTACAGTTTGTGGTTGATAAAGGGATGAGCAGGAGTCAAATCGTTGATAAACTTGCTCAAGAAAAACTGGTTAAGTCAGAGTTTTTCACAAAAATTCGTGCAAAGTTAATACGCAACCGCAAAATTGCTAGTGGCACTTACCATATTAATAAATCATGGGATAGTGAGACAATCATCGAACACTTATTCGAAATGAAAAATGCTTCAGGTAATAATGAAATTAGTATTAGGATTCCTGAGAGCAGTTGGGCAAAGGATTTTGCCAAATTGATATCAAGTAAAACAGATACTGAATATGATCGTTTTATTGAACTTTGGAATGATGAGGCATATTTAAAAACACTAATTGAAAAGTTTTCTTTCATTCCAAAAGAAATTTTAGAAAATGAATCAGCAAAGATTAAGTTAGAAGGATTCTTATATCCTGATACCTATCGCTTTTACGAATCATCAACTGAAGAAATGATTACTGAGAAAATATTAGAAAATTCGATGAATAAATATAAAATGATTCAAGATTCAATTGATAAGAGTGACTTATCTGTTTATGATTTAATGACCTTGGCATCGATTGTTGAATACGAAGCCAATACTACAGAAGATATGGCTTTAATTGCCGGTGTATTTAGAAACAGATTGGCAATAGATATGAGATTACAATCCAGTGTCACAATTTGTTATTCTCTTTATGAATTTGATTCATGGCTAGAATGTGAATCATCAAAAAACAATCAATATGACAGTCCTTACAACACTTATGTCTATTTAGGTTTACCACCAGGACCCATTTTGAATCCTTCAATTCAGGCCATTAAGGCAACAGTAGAGTTTACACAATCAGATTATTATTTCTTCCTAGCGGATGTATATGGAGATGGGAAAATTTACTATTCTGAAACACTCACACAACATAATATTTACAAAGAACAATATTTAAATGGAAAATCATAGGAGAGCTTATTATGAACCCAATTGTAATCGGATTAGCAGGTGGCAGTGCATCAGGAAAGTCCAGCATTGCTAAAATATTAAAACGCCACTTCGAACCCAACCAAAAAGTTGTGGTTCTAAGAATGGATGATTATTATAAAGACCAAAGTGATGTCGCGATGGAACAAAGATTAGAAACAAACTATGACCATCCATTCGCATTTGATATGGACCTATTGGTTTCAGATTTGACTCAGTTAAAAAATGGCGAAGCCATTCAAAAGCCTGTATATGACTTCATGAATCACACAAGAAGTGAGTATCGTGAAGATGTAGGGGTTTGCGATGTTATTTTATTTGAAGGTTTATTAACTTTGGATGATGAGCGCATCCGTGCTTTACAAGATATTAAAGTATTCGTTGATGCTGAAGCGGACATTCGTTTCATCAGAAGATTAAAAAGAGATGTCAGTAAACGAGGGAGAACCTTGGAGCATGTCATCGATCAATACATGACCACAGTACGCGTAATGCACGAACAATTCGTAGAGCCATCAAAGAGATATGCAGATATCATCATCCCTGAAGGGGCTCACAACACAGTCGCAATCGACTTGCTGGTCACGAAAATAAGTAGTATACTCAGTGCGGGTATGATATAATTCACAAACAAGGAGTGATTAAATGAGCCAAAAAATTCCTGTAACACAGGCTGGTTTAGATGAACTAAACCGAGAGTTAAGACAATTAATAGAGGTTGAACGTCCTGATGTCATTGAGGACTTAAAAGCAGCAAGAGCACAAGGTGACCTTTCTGAGAATGCTGATTATGATGCAGCCAGAGACCGCCAAGCGCGCGTTGAAGCAAGAATTCGTGATCTTGAAAACACATTAATGCACGTTGAATTAATTGATTCATCTAAGAAAACCAAACATAAAACAGTAGCACTTGGTGCCACAGTAACAATTTTAGACATGGAACTTGATGAAGAAGAAACATTCAACATCGTGGGTTCTGTTGAGGCAGATCCAGAAAACGGGAAGATTTCAAACGTATCACCTTTAGCGCAAGCAATGAGTGATCATAAAGTAGGGGATATCGTTGAAGTAAAAGTCGATAAACCATATAAGGTTGAAATTTTAAAAATTAAGTAAAATATTTATTAACGTTTTATTTAATTATAAAAATAGGGTCGATTCATAATTACACATACTTAAGGGTGGTGATATTATGAAACGACTTTTTTTATTGTGCATTGTTATTGCTATGATAGTTTTTGTATTCACTTTAAAAATAAAACTCCATCCGATTAAGGAATCTACTGAAAATATAAATATAGGTATTTTGTATCATCAAGAACTTAAGCAAATGAGCATAAAACCATATACTAAGCTGGATGTCATATTGAAAGAGATGCATTTTAATGATGATGTTGATTATCGAAAACTCAACTCAAGTCATATTCTAAGTGAAGGTGATTTAATCACCATACCCATAATTAATGATGTGGTTTGTATCTCTATAAATCATGATCCTATTGAAGTTTTGATGGGGTTAAAGGGTGTGGGGGAAAAGACTGCTGAAGTGATCATCCACCATCGAGAAACACAAGGGTTATTCAAAAGCATTGAAGATATCATGAAAGTTAAAGGGATTGGACCCAAAAAATTTGAAAAGATGGCTGCTCAACTGTGCTTATAAGTTTTTATTTATTCACATGGATGCCAAATATAGTTCTAAAGGTTTTATTTTTTTGCCTTTCTTATTTTATTTTGGATAAAGAAGAAATGAAAAAATTTTTTCTGATGTGTTTATTGTTTGTTGTATCCATGAATATTTCTATGAATTCCTTGGAGTTTAAAGCACGTGTCATCGACATCAAAGATCATTCAATCATTGTCAGCCATAAGGGCCAAAGAATTAAAGTGCAAACTTCATATTCAGGGAGTTTGGATGATCAAATTTATATTGTAGGAGAGAGTACAGATAACATTCCAAATAATCACGATAACTCCCAAAGAGTTTTAAATGTCATCAAATCAAAAAATGTCCAATTGATAAAAAAAGGAACAAGCATACGATCTTATTTGTTTAATAAAAATAAAGAACATCCATTCTTGAGATCTGTCTTGTTTAATCAATTCCTTGAAACCATACCAGTACTCAGTTCTTTATCTTTACAGCTTTCAGGATTACTATTATTAAGTGATTTATTCACTAATAAATATTTAGGTAAAAGCAAACAAATCTATATAAAAAGAGGGATTTGTTTATTTTATATGCTAATATTTGGCATCAATTTTTCATCCATTAGAATCGGATTAAAACAATTCATAAAACAAGACAAACAAATTCCAATTCTTTTGATTTTGTTTCCAACGATGGGTCAAAACTTTGCTTTTCTTTATCCCTTTTCGCACACACTTTTAAGTAAGGTTCATGAAAACTTAAAAAAAATTCATTCTTACACACTTTTTCCAATATTGACCCTTATCAGTCAGTATCGTTTCAATTTGCTCGAATTTTTATTGTTTCCATTAATGCGCTATCTTATGGGAATCGTTTTCATTCTCGCTTTATTTATACCACAATCATCTCAATTTTTGGAAGTTTTTTTGTCAAAATTTTTCTTAATAATCAACAGCATAGACCGACTCATTATTTTGGGCAAGCCTTCACTATTATTCCTTTCTGTTATTATTATATTATTGTTAAATAATAAACAAAAATCAGCATATTATACTTTCATCCTGATGATCATCCTCATGATATACCCTCCAAGCCATCGCATCACCTTCATTGATGTGGGTCAAGGTGATGCTACATTAATACAATATCCATTTAACGCCTATACCATTTTAATTGATACTGGAAAAGGAAGTGCAAAATATCAACTAGAAAAAAGCTTAAAGAAGCATGGTGTGAATCGAATTGATACACTGATCATAACCCATGATGATGAAGACCATTACGGAAATTTGGAAAGTCTAAAACCAATCGCCAGGAATATTATCGAAACAAAAAAACAAATAATATTGGGTCTTAGTGAATTTCTAAAAGAAAAAGAATATCATTCAGATGACAATGCCAACAGCTTAATCTTCTACTTAAAAGTTAAAGAGACATCATTTCTATTTTTGGGTGATGCGGGTAAAGAACAAGAACTAGACATACTACAGGAACATCAAAATTTAAAAATTGATGTTCTTAAGCTGGGTCATCATGGATCCAAAACGAGCACTGATGATTTCTTTGTTAGATCAATCGAACCCAAATATGCAATCGCATCATCTAAACCAAAAGTTTATGGTCATCCCCACAAAGAAGTCAAAAGAGTTTTGCATAACAACCGCGTAAAATTGTTGGAAACCAGTGATGAGGGTGACATTCAATTTATTTTCACCTTTTTATTTGATTTCATCCGTACAGATGCGGGCGGATTTGGTATAATGAAATAGGTGATTTTATGGTAGAAGTTATATTCAGTAATGATAAATTATTAGCGCAAGAAAAAATTGCGGGTGTGAAAAAACAAATAGAGAAAGACTACGGTGTATTTGAGTCTTTTGAATTTTCAACTCAAGCACAAAATTTTAAATTGGATTCAGTTGAAGAAGCGTTGTATACGATTTCTATGTTTCATGAAAGAAAGCTTGTTGTTTTAATGATTGAATCGGATAAGGATGCAGCAAAGCTCGATGAGGAAAAATTGTGTTCTCTTTTAAGTGTGAATGATTTTTCTGTTAATTTTTTAGTTTGGTTTGCTAAGAAACCCTTAGCTAAAACAAAAGTTAAAAAAACAATTGACAAACATGCTAAAATTTATGATTTGAAAGCAATGGATGATAGAACATTTCAAACGCGCGTACAAAACTTGTCAACAGATTATAACGTGACGTTTAATTCTAATGCATTTAATTTGTTTGTGAGTCGATTAGACAAGAATTTCCAAAGTGCAGACTCATACTTAAGTATGTTTTCTAGTTTGGGGCGTGCCATCGATCCGGTGGACGTTGAATCCTTGGTATCTAAATCTGTTTTTTCAACAAATTTAAATACAGATGTATTTGCTTTACCCAATGCATTATTACAAAAAGATTTGAAGCTCAGTTTTGAAATTTACCATCAACTTTTAAAGCAAAAGTCAGACCCTTTGGCTTTATTGGGTTTGGTTGGAAGCTCTTTGAGAAACATATTTCAAATTTCTGCGCTCACAAGAAAAGGCTATTCAAAGCAGGGCGTCGCTGACATATTACAAATGTCTACGGGACAGGTGAATTTCTTATCTCGTAACATGCTTAGAGAACCCCAAGCGGTTTTGGCTTTGTTGAATGAACTTGGAAGAATTGATCAAGAAGTAAAACTGGGCAAATTAGACCGCTTTGTCGCATTTGAGTTGTTCTTGCTTGAGGCATGTCAGTAAAATAGAAAAAACCCTCTTTAATTTAAAGAGGGTTTACTTTCTTATTAGGCACTCGGTTTGAGTGAGTCATATTTCTTTGTGATTCTAGACTTTCTACGACTGGCGTAGTTTTTATGATGGATGTTACTGCTTACTGATTTATCCAAAAGCTTAATTGATTGACCGTAGTATTGGTCTGCTTTTTCTTGATTTTCTTCAACAACTGCATCATTGAATTTTCGAATTGTATTTTTTAACAAAGATTTTTTTCTTTTGTTGTTCAATTCTGATTTTTTATTAGTTAGAACACGCTTTTTATTGCTTTGAATATTTGGCATTGTAGCACCTCCTGTGCGAATATCATAGCACTTTGTGAATGTGAATACAATAAAATATATTGTTGGGAAACAGTTTTAATGATTGAGTGTGGCGTATTTTTCATCGCAATCATTAGCACTAACTATGCAATATTAATTGTGGTATAATACCATGTAGGATGTGATAATATGCGCGTAATTTTTATGGGGACGACCCCTTTTTCATGTGTTGTTCTAAAACAACTGCTTGATGATAAGTATAATGTGGTGGCTGTTGTTACACAACCCGACCGTCCTTTTGGGAGAAAAAAATTATTGAAGGCTTCACCAGTTAAAGAAATGGCACTGGAGCACGATATTGATGTCCTTCAACCTGAGAAAATTAAAGAAGCCAGTGAACTTGTTTTGTCTTATAAGCCAGATATGATTTTAACTTGTGCTTATGGTCAAATTGTTCCTGAAAGCATTTTAGATTATCCAAAGTATAAAGCCTTGAATGTTCACGCTTCATTATTACCTAAGTATCGTGGGGGTGCACCGATTCACTGGTCTATCATTAATGGAGAAGATGAAACAGGTGTGAGCTTAATGAGAATGGATAAGGGAATGGATTCAGGTGGTGTATTAAGTCAAAGATCCGTAATCATTGAAGATGATGATATGATGAGTGATGTTGAAGCTAAATTAATGGCAGTATCCATGGATTTAATTCATATTGATCTAAAAGAATATTTATCTGGAAATTTAGAATTTATTGAACAAGATGCCTCTCAGGTTACCTTAGCTTATACAATTCAAAGAGAAGATGAGTTCATCAATTTTAATCGAGAAGTAAAAGATGTTTATAATCATATAAGAGGGCTGATTTCATGGCCTGGTGCTTATGCACTCTTAGATAATGTTGCAGTAAAATTCCGTGGGGTTCAATACTTAGAAGTAAGCCACGATAATAAACCTGGATTGATTGTTGAATTTGATCCTGAATTTATTAAAGTAGCTTGTTTAAACGGATACATTTTACTGACATCAGTTCAAGTTGCCGGTAAAGCTAAAATGGCTTTACAAGATTTATTAAACGGTGTAGGACAATCTTGGGAAGGGAAAATATTTAATGACTGAATCATACGAACGTAAAAGAGTTCAAATACTTGTATTAACTGCAATCATGACAGCACTTGTGATGTCGGTTACTTTATTCACAAAAATACCACTGCCTACGGGTTACCTTAATTTAGGAGACTTTGTAGTGATGATCGCTGCATGCATCATGCCATTTAGAATGGCTGCGTTTGCAGCAGGGGTTGGGAGTGCGATGGCCGATTTAGCTGGATACCCTATGTATGCGATTTTCACTTTCTTCATAAAAATCGTTGAAGTGCTTATTGTGGTTGGTTTTGCAAAACATCTAGATACCAAGTATCGTTTTGTGCCTTTTGTTTTGGCTGCTTTATCCATGCTGTTCTTATATGGCGTAGTTGATGCATTTTTTGCATCACAATTTGAATATATTGGTGTTTCAATGTTGAGTAACTTACCACAAGGTTTGGCATCTTCAGCTCTTGCAACAATTCTATATCCTCAATTTATCAGACTTAAAAAATATGTAAGGGGAATGACTTATGAAACAAAGTAATATTAGAAACTTTTCTATCATCGCTCACATTGATCACGGAAAATCAACCTTGGCAGATAGAATTTTAGAAAAAACACAAACAGTCGCAACACGCGACTTACAAACACAAATGTTGGACTCAATGGATCTTGAGCGTGAGCGCGGGATTACCATTAAACTGAATTCAGTTCAACTAAATTATAAAGCAAACAATGGCGAAGATTATACTTTTCACTTAATTGATACACCAGGACATGTTGACTTCACATATGAGGTATCTCGCTCTTTGGCTGCTTGTGAAGGCGCAATTTTAATTGTTGACGCAACTCAAGGAATTCAAGCTCAAACACTTGCTAACGCCTATTTGGCAATTGAAAACGATTTGGAAATCATGGTTGTCATTAATAAAGTTGACTTACCCTCAGCGGATCCAGAACGTGTTAGAAAAGAAATTGAAGATGTGCTTGGCATCGATGCCAGCGATGCACCTTTAATCAGTGCAAAAACAGGTCTAAATATTGATCAAGTGCTTGAGGGTATTGTTCATAAATTACCTGCACCCAAAGGGGCCATAGACAAACCTTTAAAGGCTTTGGTCTTTGACTCTGTTTACGATTCATATAAAGGTGTTATTGCTTCAACTCGCGTGGTTGATGGAGAAGTCGCAATTGGGGATGAGATTAAATTCATGTCTTCAGGAGCAACTTTTGAAGTTACTGAACTGGGCGTTAGAACCCCTAAAGAAGTGGCTAAAAAGAAATTAACAACCGGAGAAGTAGGGTGGTTATCAGCAAGCATCAAGAGCATTAAGGATGTGGGTGTGGGTGACACGATTACACATACTGAAAACCCTGCAACTGAAGCTTTGATTGGCTATCGTCAACTGAATCCAATGGTTTATTGTGGTTTGTATCCAATTGATTCAAAACGATACACTGACATGCGTGATGCTCTAGAAAAAATGGCTTTAAATGATTCATCATTGGTCTTTGAGCCAGAAACATCTCAAGCCCTAGGGTTTGGTTTCAGATGTGGTTTCTTAGGATTACTCCATATGGATGTCATTCAAGAACGTCTTGAAAGAGAATATTTATTTGATTTAATTGCGACTGCACCCTCAGTAATTTTCCATGTGTTTTTACATAATGGAGAGATGGTTACAGTGGACAACCCATCTAAAATGCCTGATCCAACCATGGTCGATTATATTCAAGAACCTTATGTTAAAGCAAACATCATGGTTCCTAGTGAATATGTCGGTGCGGTTATGGACTTGTGTCAAAAGAAACGCGGAAATTATGTGGACATGCAAACGCTTGATGCGAGCCGTATGAATCTTATCTATGAATTACCATTAGTAGAAATCGTTTATGACTTTTTTGACCGTTTAAAATCTTCAACTCGTGGTTATGCTTCACTTGACTATGAATTGATCGGATACAAAACTTCTAAATTGGTTAAAATGGACATCTTATTAAATGGGGATATTGTGGATGCCTTAAGTATCATTGTCCACCGTGACTTTGCGTATAATAGAGGAAAGATCATTACTGAAAAATTGCGTACAATTATACCGCGTCAACAGTTTGAGGTTCCCATTCAAGCCAGTATCAACCAAAAGGTTATCG
>CBDUDQ010000020.1:0-17127 GCA_965365985.1 uncultured Erysipelothrix sp.
GTACTACCATCTGCGATTTTTTTTGTACCGGATCCTTTGTATCCATTTGTTGTAATATCATGATCTACCAAGTCCAAACTCAAACCGTGACGTGATATCGCCTCGATTTTTTGGAAGGCTGAAACAAGTAATACAATAGTTATTATTATTATAAATTGCTTTTTTATAAACTTCATTTAATTACCTTTCCTATTTATCTCAGTTACTATACCTGAAATATACTGTCTCATAAGAGTTAAATCACTTGCTGTTACTATTCCATCATGATCAATGTCGGATGAAACTTTTTGATAATCGCTTAGTTCTTTTACACCACTAATATATTGACGTAATAAAGTGAAATCACTAGCTGTTATTATTCCATCGCCATCAACATCACCTCTTACTACTATCATCAATGAGTCATAAGTTATTCCATTGACAACAAGATCTATGCGATCTTCACTAGATATGAAAGAATCTAACACATCTTTCTTGATGCCATTTTTATCAAAAATTACTAAAGAACTCAATTCGTTTTCAAATAAAGTTTTAAATGTTTCCTCATTCACTTCTGAATTAACTCCCACTACATAAGGTTTAAGATTTGAATCTTCATCAAACTCTCTTACAATTTCCAGAACTTTTGATTCAATTTTAAGATTCAGCACTTCAACGGTAAGTGATGCTTTGATTAGTGGATTTTTCTTAGATGAAACAGTGATTTGTGCACTACCTTCTTTAATTGCTTTAATTGTTCCTTCTTGTGTGACACTGACAATGAGTTCATTATCAGAAGACCAAACTAAATCTTTATTACTGGCATCAAAAGGATTAATGATGGTTTCTATTACTTGTGTGTCATTTACACTCATCACTAAGTTATTGGGTTCAATTTGAAGACTTTGAATGTCTTTAAGTCGAATTACTGTAATGGTATAAATATCTTCATTTTTACCATCTTCTGAAACAATTTTTATAGTGAAAATGTTTTCTCCATACTGGAGCAATTTTTCTTCATTACCACTAACCTTTGCAAATTTACTACTTGCTTTGATATCAAAGCCAAGTTTTGTAATTTCATCCTGAACCTTCATTGTGTAAGACTTAGTAGTCGATACGAACGCTGGTTCAAGCTGTCCAGTGGTGCTTGTGATATCACTAACTTTAACGTCTGTTGAAAGTTGTTTGATCACATTAAATTTATAAATCTTAATTTCGCCATTTTCGGCAGTCACGATAATTTCATGGCTCATCTTAGCTTTATGAATGCTTAATTTACCCAAGCCCTCAACCTTTGCAAGTGGCGAATGAGTACCAATGAATTCAATTTCTCCAGTTTCTGGATTGGCATTCACTGTATATTCATTGAACGTTGAATCCCCGAATTTAGGTGACAGGATGCCACCCACAAGATCAAGTGTCAACAAATCATTTGAAGCATCTAAAAGTCTGTTTACCTTAATGATATAAGTTCTTGGGATACCAACTGAAGAAGTCACGGTCACACTGAGTTCATTTAACCCAGGTTGTAGATTGGTAGTTCCCAATCCTTTAACTGTAGAATTAACATCATCAGGGGTACCACTGATTTCAATTTGAGTGACATCAGATTTGACATCAATTTCATATCGTATGACATTCTTATCAAAACTTGGAGATACAGGACCTTGATCAGTGAACAAGGTTCTTAAGAAGTTAGAACTCATTGGATAACGCGTAACATTAAATTTATATGTTACAAGCTCATCTGTCATTGCATTACTCACAATTAGACTGACCTTGTTAGGACCAACTTTAAATTCTTCTTGCACTAATTCATAACTTGCATTGACATGATCTTCTAAAATAATTTTATCAATGTTTAAAGACTTCACTTCATTGGATACAAAGACTTCGTAATCTGTGTCATCTTTAGAAAACTTCGGTGAATCTATGATTGCTTCCTTGAAACTGAGCTCTAGTACTTTAGAACTCTTTATCTCTTCTCTTTCAACAATAACGGTATACACACCTGTTGTTCCAAGTTTTGTAGTTATGGCAATTTCGAATCTATTGATTCCAGGATTCAGTGTCTTAACACCTTGTCCAAATATATCAGCATTACCCTTTGCTTGAGCACTGATTTCTATACGTTCGATATCAGAGCCAACTTTAACATTGTATAGAGTTTCACTTGAATTGAACTCAGGGCTTAAAGTACCTGGATTTACATTGAGATAGGTCAAACTTACTTCTGTATCAATAGACTTAACAATTTCTACAAAATAAGACATGACATTGCCTGATTTACCATTAAGTTTAATTTCAACTGTTTTATTATTAACAGAGCCCATATCGATAATTCCTATTCCATCAATTGACAGAATCGATAATGGTTCTTCAGCCACACCACTCAATATCAAGGAGTTCACATTTGATCCGATTTCAAGTCTGTAAGGACCACCATCAAATTTGTTGAATGGTTTATCAAAAGAACCCACATTAGAACTCAGTGTTTTGAGATAAACAGATGTTTGGTTGGTTTTGTTTACCCTTATTGTATATTTATCTTTAGCGATGCCATTGGCCGCAACTGTGTCTATAAACACAATATTTTCACCCATAACTAAATCTTCAGTAACACCTGCACCACTCACAGTCCATGTTGTTTCAGGAGCGTACGGGATAATATTAGGACTTAAGAAATTTACCGAAGCCCCTACATTGAGCGTGTACTCTTTTTTAGCACGGTTGAATATTGGACTTAAATGGCCTTCTTCAAACGATATACCTGATAAACTCGCATCAGAAGATACGACTTGTCGAATGATGAGTTTGTAAACACTGGTCCCACCATCTTTTCCAGTTACAACGATTTCATAAACATTTCTGCCCCCATTTACTGGGAAAGTACCTATACCAGAAGTAATGGTAGCATCACTACTTTCCGTAATGGCCTTAATGTTAATGAAAGTAACATCAGGACTGACATTTACGTTATAGTTAAACGTATTTTTTTCAAATCTTGGAGACAACACTAAGTTCTTGGGTGTAATCTCCAAAGATTTAAGTAAGTTTGAGAACAATGAAGCCGGTTGTCTGAAGACTTTTAAAACTGTGTCTTTAGTATCCCCATTTTCTGCCCTCACACGAATTACAAAGCTTACCTCATCTTGATTAATTCCACTAATCTTAACTTTAGATGAATCTGCTTTGTCTACTTTAACATTATCAATGCCAATAATTTCAAAGCTCGATTTTGCATCTTCTAAAAAGATGTTTAAATCTATTTCATGATTTGTATCTTTAATATAAGTCTCGTATTCGAATACATTTGATTTGAATTCAGGACTTAAAATACCTTGATCTAAGTCAAACGTCTTAATATTAGTGTTTGGTGAAGCGGTTCTAATTACTTTAATGGTTATTTTGTTTGCCTCTGATGGCAATTGGGTTGCAGATTTAACTGAAATCTCAATCATATTATCTGAACCCGCAAGCAAGTCATACCATCCATTACCACTTACTTCAGCAATTGGACTGTTTTTAGCAATCCCTTCAACATTGATTCGATCAACACTTAAGGGCACCCAAACTGTATAAGAAGAGGTTTCCTCACTGAATACAGGATCTAATAATCCTTGACTTACTTTTAGTGATTCTAAAGCATTGTCATATTCTCTAAACACATTGATGATATAAATCTTGGTATCACCACTTTGGGCTTTAACAGATACTGACAATTGATTATTTCCGTGAGAAATTGAATGAATACCCAGTCCATTAATATCTGCAAGAGGGTCAATACTTCCCCCATCTATAGTTACTTGGTTTACTTCTTTAGGTACGCGATAGCTTAATATTGATTCTTCAAGATTTAAATCTGTTATGGATTCGTTTTCGTGAGTAATATTCAAGAATGAAAGATTGTTTTCTCTAGACATATTCTTAATTACAATCACAGTATAAACTTTTGTTTTCGTACGATCCTCACTGGTTACCTTGACTTTGATGATATTTTCACCTTTAAGTAGATTACCGTTACCTTCTACGACTGTTCTTGATTTCTCATTGCTTGGACTTACTATCACAAGAACATTATCAGTGTCCGCACCCACTGAAGTTTTGTAAATGCTGCGAAGAGGATCAAAAGCACCCTCATCAAAGTTAAGTAATACATCATTTTCCAATACTTGAATGTTCTTCAAACTGACGTCGTCACTCATTTTCCTAACAATGTTAACTGTATAGATTAGAACACTACCAGAATCTATGTCAGTTGAACTTAAAGTCACAAAGTTGTTCCCTGGTTTCAAGGTCACTTCCAAACCTTTTTCTGTGTCAACAGATTCAGAACTGGAAGAGCCTACCACTTTGGTAGTAAGTGTATTCGATGCTATCCCTTGGACTGATACCTTGGTGGTCGTCGATGGCACTTCAACAGAATAATTGAATAACCCCCGATTGAAGTTAGGAGTAAAGAATTTAGGATCTTGTGAGATTACTGAACCATTGGTTGATACAGTAATTCCTTGTAAGTAATTATTTAATCTTGGTGCTCTAAAGACGTGGATAATGTAATTTTTATATTCCCCGTTTTCGGCCGTAACCCGAACCACAACGTCATTATTTCCTTCGCTTAAATCTTTTTTCTCAACACTTACGACACTGGTGCTTTCTTCAGCTTCAGCCAGTACTTCTATTTCGGAGAAAATATTGGACACTTCTGTAAAGTACTCCATTTTTTCTTTATCAAAAATCAATTTATGTTCTTCAGAAAGCGTTGGATTAGTGATGACAAGAGTTTTTAAATTGGTGTTGTCATTACCATCGCGAACGATTGTGATGTTGATTAACTTAAGATCATCAAAAGGACTTCTGACCTCTAGTTTAAAGTAGTTTCTTCCTATTTTTTTTAATTCAAATTTATTCAAATCGAGTTCATTATTAAAACTATCAAATAAAGTAATCTTTTGAGAGTCATGTCCTTTTACAACAATCAATCCAGTGTGGGTATTATCCCTTGGAACAATGGCTTCGTATTGTTTATGTATGTTATCAAACTCAGGTTTTAGCTTATGACCTTGAGCATCAGTTAAACTAATATTTTTTAAATTGACATTGTTACTTAAATTTCTATTTACTTTTAACTTATAAATTTGAATGGTTTCATTCTCTGATTTTACTTTAACTTCAATAACATTAGAGAAATTGACCAATTCTTTATCTCCCATAATTGAAAGTATCTTCGCTTTGGGATCTCTTGCAAAGGCATTTAAAACAATTGAACGCGTATCTTCATGCACATTGACATCATACTCAAAAATATCAGGACTGAAAGCCGGTATGAATTGACCCCCATTGAGTTCAATGTTGGACAGTTTGTTATCAGTTGAACGTTTATAAGTGATGTTAAAGTTATATGATTTAACTTTTGTGCCATCTTCAGATGTTACTGAGATAACAAATGGTGTCACTTGTCCTTCTTTTAGATCAATGTCTCCATCATGTGAATAGGTCACAACCGCCATTTCCTCACTTGTTTCAAGGCGAGAAATCATACCTTTGTTAAAGATACTTGAATCAGATGTGAACTCAAGATCATAGAAATCACTGAATGAATTAAATGACTTATTAAGCTCACCTTTACTAAAGGTAAGTTCTTTTATTAGAGCTTCTTTGCTTGATTCTCTAAGAATATTAATTCTATAAGTTTGAGATGAATGACCATCTACTGCTGTCACTCTCACTTCATATGTATTAATAGAGCCCTGAGTTAAGAGATTTAAATTTCCTGTAACTGCCACGGTTGCATTGGAATCAGAAAGCTCAAACAACACTTCACTTTCAAAAAGTGTTTTTTTGTTGTTGGGAACTGTAATATTATAAACAAATGTTTGTTCTTGAAATTTCTTGTCTAAAGTAAAACCATCAACTCTTAGATTTTTCAAGAAAACATTATTGGTATCTTTCTTAGTAACTTCTATTTTATATTCTTTTATAGTTCCGTTTTCGGCAGTTATTTTAATGGTTCTCATATGAGTCCCAACTTCGACAATTTGAAGCTCGTTGCCACTAACTTTTGCATTTTTATCTTCAGTGCTCACTGCAAATTCCAAGGTAGTCGTTGCAGTATCAACATTCAATTTATAAATGTTTTCAGTGTATATAAAATTGGGTGCCAATCCACCTGAAGATGGTTTGATACTGATTGCACTATTATTTGTAGATGGGGGTCTATTCACATTAATTGTATAAGTGTTTTCTAATCCTGAATCACTGGTAACAATTATCTTTAATGCATTTTTCCCAACTTTAATCGCTTGATTTTGATGTCCTTTGATCTTACTGGCATTTGAACTCACAGCAAGGTCAACAAATTCTGTTCCTGGATTTAAATCTTGAGTCAATGTATATTCATTGGTTTTAGGATCGAATTTCGGACTGAAATCATATGATTTATCATTGGCATCAATTCTCAGTGAGTTTAAATAATTGTCATTAGAACGTGAACGATTCACAAACACATGATACATACGAGTCACACCACTGTTGGATTTGACCGGTATTTTTAAATGATTAATCCCGTATTCAAGAGGATGAACCCCTAAATTACTAACTATTGAACTGGACACCATAGACTCACCACTTAAGGTAATTCGATCGACTTCATAAGATACATCCAAATTATAAACCATCGTTGCAGTTCCGAATAATGGCTTAAATTTCCCTTTATCGACTTCTAGATAAGCCAACTTATTATTTGCGAATTCTTGTTTATAAACATTAAATGTATAAATTTTTGATACATCTTTTTTAGAAGAGTTTACCTCTATAGTAATTGTGTTGATTCCCAAACTTAAGTTTTCATTTCCAATTACTTTATAGGTGGCTTTGTCATCCTTGAGTTTGATATCAAAATTGAGCTTCATGAATTCGTTATCAATCACTAAGTTATATGTGTTTATTTCCGGCTTAAAACCATTATCCAATGGATACTGATCCACATTTAACATTTCAATCTCAGCAGAATTTATTGGTAACCTTTTTATATTTAGATTATACGTTTTGGTTTCTCCATTTTCTGAAGTAACGACTACTGGTAAGGTATTTAAGCCTACCTTAAGTTTAACCTCACCGATACCACTTATGCTTGATTGTTTATCAAGTAATTCATGAGTGATGAATACAGAGTCTTTTTCATACAGATATTCATATGAGTAAGAAAGATTATCCTTATCAAAGTTAGGAACCGATACACCATCAACACCCAGTGATAACAAATCATTTACTTTGGAGCCTTCTTTTTCAATTAATACGGTGTATTTTCTTACTTTACCTGATTCTGAAGTAACAATCACATCGATAAAGTTAGAGCCCACTTTTAAAGTATGAACTTTGTCCATCTCAATTTTCGCATATTTATCTTCAGTTTTTGCACTTAAATTAACTTGTGTTATTGAAGCATCCACACGGGCTTTATAAGTTGTTAAAGCTGGGTTAAAATCAGGAATTATGTTGACTCCAGAAACTGATAAGCTCTCCAAGTTATTGTTGTTTGAAGGGTACTTATTCATCTCAAAAGTATAGTCTTTCTTAGTGATTCCATCTTCTGCAATAACCCTTACGATGACAACTGTTTTTGTATTGCTTACAAAATCAGAGTTACCAATGATTTCATAGCTAGCATTATCATTCATGGTCGTCGCTTTGATGCCTAATTGGGATCGATATGTGCTTTGTCTGTAATTGTAAGTATCAGGATTAAATCTAAATTCTGAATTAAATCCTTCTACTTGAATCCATTTCAGTCTTGCGTCTGTAGAGGGTGCACGTCTAACTTCCACTTGATAATCCTTTTGAACACCATTAGAAGCCCTTGTTTTAACAACGATGATATTAATTCCGACTTTAAGATCATGGTTTCCGTCACCACTTATGGTAACGCCTTTGTTTGCACTCGCAATCAAGTTCATAGAATTAACTTCATTTCCCACTGAAACACGATAAAAAGGTCTTGAAGGTAAAAAGTCTGGTTTTAATCTACCATTATTTACTTTTAAATCATTTAAATCAATGTTTTCAGAAGAAGGTGCTTGTTTATAAACGTTTAGAATATAATCTTTAAATCCGATACCATCTTGAGATGTGACTCTTACAATGATTGAGTTGTTGCCAGTCTTTAAAAGATCATTATTTAATACTTGATAGCTTGCCAAAGGATTTTTTGTAGAAGCCTCAATGATTAATTTAGTAGTGTAATTTGGAACAAAAACATCATAATTGCCTACTTGTGGGTCAAAACTTCTAGACAAGGCCCCTTCATTCACCACCAAATAAGACAAATCAATATTTTTCGAAATATCTCGCGTTACATGGAGATAGTAAGTAATTTCTTGACCTCCCTCAGTAACACTTTTAACTTCGATTGTGTTTTTACCGGTATTGAGTAAATATTGACCCAAGCCATTAACAACACTAGAACTGATCATTGGTGTGCCTTCAATGACAATAACTTCTGTTTCAAATGGTACGTTGATATTATATTCAGTCACATCACTATTGAATACTGGATCAAAGACACCAGCATCTGTTTTGATTTCTTTTAATCTTGCATCTTTGTTGGCAAGCATATTTATTACCAGGGTATAAACCGTTGATGCGCCATCTTCAGAACTCACCAAAATTTTAACTTCATTTCTACCTGTTTCTAAATAGTAAACGCCATTTCCCGTTACTTTAGAAGTCAAATGACTGGGTCTTGCATCAATCTTTAATTGTTCTTGTGAGTAAGGAATGTTGATATCATATTGTAATTGTTCTTTAACAAATAAATTTTTGATGTCAAATAAATTACTTTCCACTGACACTAAAGAACTGTCCGTTGATATTTCTTTTTCAAAATCAATAACATAATTTCGAGTAGAACCATCTTGAGCAGTAACCCTTAAATTGACGATGTTTGAGCCTTTATCGAATTTGTTGCTTGCCCCACTTAGAGTGTAAGATGCAAATTCATTCTCCAACTCTATTTGTAACTTAGGATTTGTAATTTGTGAGTCGATGACAAACTTTTGATTTAATGAACTTGCATCAAAGTCATTCATAATTTCGTCATTTAACTTTAATGTTCTAATATTCGCGTTGTTAGATGGTTTTCTAATGATAGAAATTGTATAAATATCACTTGTACCATCTTCTGAAGTTGTTGTGATCGCTATGGTATTTTGACCTACTTTTAAATCATGTTTGCCATTCACACCATTGATTATTGTTGTGGTCTCAGGGGCTTCAGCTATCGCAGTAATATCCACATGATCCACTTCATTTTCAACTGTTAATATATACTCATTGATTGTTTTATTGAAACTTGGCGCAATTAAAAGCGCTTCTTCGCCATGTTTAATAACGAGTCGCTCAAGTAATGTATTTGAATTATTTTCTCTATAAACGAAAAGAGTGTATGTTTTTGTAATCCCATTAGCAGCAACGACTGTGTAAGTAATTTGGTTTGATCCCAAACTAAATTCTTGTGCACCACCCACGACTACAGAAGCAAAGGAATCCAAGGCTGAATGCTCAATGTTCATCATATCCTTATGTTCAATCTCATTTGGCACAGAAATATAGTATTCAGTCACATCATGATTAAACTCTATATCCCTAATCGGTTCCATCACTCTTAAAAAATCTAAATCAGCATTGCCTGTCATGTCACGGGTAATGTTAAATACATAAGAAGAGTAACTTGTTTTATCTTCACTCTCAATTTCAATATCAATTCTATTGTTAACACTATCAAGTAATTCATAAACTCCAGACCCAATAACAGTCTGGTATTCATGACCTTTAATAATATTAAACTCGATAGATTTAATTCTACCTGGAACGACCATATCATATGTACCCTGTCCATTCTCAACTGAGAAAGTCGGAACGAATTCCGGAGCCAATTTACAGTAGAGATCAGAAACACTACACAATGAAGGAACAAGTCCTGTTATGACAATATCTTTCGGTAATGATGCATTCGAAGAAGGTCGGTTTACATTTACTGTATAAGTTAGTGTTTCGCCACTTTCAGAAGTAACAGTAATTGGCACAACTTTTCCATTATGAGGTATGGCAAACACACCATTACCCGATACGCTGGCTCTGTTATCCATTGCGACACCCTTGATCGATAACTCAGTTTGTTCTACCCCTAAGTTGACGGTATACTCTTTGATATTTAAATCAAAACTTGGTTCTAGAATAGCCGCACCATCCAATTCAATTCTTTCTAAGTGATTGTCAGTAGAAGCCCTTCTAAGAGCAGTAATCCTAACAAATCCGTTTCCAGAGTTTCCAAGAATATAACCACCATCTTTATTAGGAACTTGTGATGAACCTGAAATCATCTCTGCTTCATTTAATTTGTATTTAGAATCAACAAGATAATCTTTTGGTTTAAATGAATTATCAGTGAAAACATAGGCAGAACCACCCCCACCTCCACGATCATCGTCCGATCCATAGTCAGGGTTTGCACCACCACCACCAAACCAACCGCCACCACCAGCGCCACCACGGCCACCGTGTTGAGAAAGTCCAGTTCCACCTAAACCAAATGCGCCACGATTTCCAGAAGCTGATTGAGTTCCACCTTGTCCACCAGATCCGTAGCTGTAGGTATTATTATTACCCAATTCACCACCACCTGATGCACCAGGTTTGTTGATTGCTCCAACAGAACCCCCACCACCTGCAACGATAATTCGTTCATTTAATGTGTGTTTACCAATTCTAACATCACTGGCTCCACCACCATATACACCCGGTGTCCCAGAAACTGCACCACCATTAAAACCTTTTTGGCTTTGTGTTCCTGCACCCCCTACATATATAGCAACAATTTCACCTTTAGTTAAACGAGAAATACCTTTTGAGTATCCGCCTTTACCGCCCAGCGCACTGCCACGATTTCCACCCTCTGCACCCCAAACTTCAAGTTTGAAATTACCGGTGTAAGGCGCTTCAAAAAATTGAACTTCATTATTATAAATAAAATCATGTTCTTTATCGTAAGAACCATCTGCACTGTCAGATCTCAATACATTCAATGTATATTTTCTTGTTGCAGTGTTGGGTTCTTCAACAATGACTTCAACAACATTCATACCATTTCTTAAATAACCATTTCCTAAAATAGTGACGATTGCTTCATGATCAAATGCAATTGCAGTGATATTAAGAGAAGAGATTGCCGAAGGCACGGTTATATCATAATCTGTGATTTCAGTGTCAAAATCAAAATCAAGTTCGTCAATAGTCAATGACTTTAATAGATTTGAATCTTCGATTACTGGCGTTATCTTATATTCAGTTTGAGAACTGCTGTCTTCAGAAATAACATTAATTATTATCGGTTTTTTATTTTCTAAGATATAGGTCTTATTTGCTTTAACAACTTGATTTGGACGAGAAATAATCCAGTCAAGGTTAATGTTTCTGGATTCATCATAACTTAGATTTAATAAATATTCTGTTTTTGAATTTTCGAAATCAATGAGTGCTTCACCGTTAACACTTAACCCGTCTAAAAAACTACTAGAAGAAGCATTTCTGTGCACTCTGACTACATAAATTTGTGTACTGCCATCTTGTGCAGTTACAGGCAACTCGAAACGTGTAACACCAGGAAGAATTGTTAATAACTTTGCACTGTCCCATCCTACAAATGCATTATGATCATTTGTATCGGCAATGATGTTTAGTGTTGTTTGATCTGGATCTAAAACTAAATCATATTCCAAAATTTCAGGTGAAAATAATTTATTTGAAGTACCATGACTGAAGTTTAAATATTTTAAACTTGAATCAACGCCAAATAAATCCAATAAGCTAACTTTAATAAAACCATTGCTTTCATTTCCAGTTACAGTATGACCTTCTTTTCCTGGCATTAATTCATTACCCGGAATGGTCTTAGCATCGCTTAAGAAATATTTGTTTGATGGAGCGTGATTGGGTTCTCTTACCGAACTTGCAGTTAATAGATATGAAGAACCACCACCTGAAGTACTTAAATTGGATGCTTGAGAAAGGGATGAACCTCCCCCATACCATCCACCACCGCCACCAGCACTCAGTGGCCATGAAGTTGAAGGGTTAGAATCAGCACCCAAACCAAAAATGCCATTAGTGTATCCTTTTGAACCAATTTGAGTACCACCAAAACCAGGATATGTTCCTCCTGTTCCATTGATGCCTTGTAATCCACCACCTGCACCCCCATTTAATGTGCCTGAAGCAGAACCGCCACCACCTGCAACGATACTGCGGTATAACAAACCAATGCCACCCATTCTAATATCAGATGCGCCACCACCAAATTTATTAGCCGATTGATTTTTACCACCACCGTTATATCCTTTACCAACAGCATCACCCATACCCCCAACGTTAAGATAAACTATTTCACCTTTTCTTAGGAATAATTCTCCGGTAGAATAACCACCTTTTCCACCAATCCCTCCTAGAGTGTCAGTGTAGCCTTGTGCACCCCATGCTTCGAACTTATAGTTTCCTGTATAAGGAATGCTAAATTTCTCTTGTTTGCCACTAAATGAGAATTCCATGTCTCTCATACGGTAAACATTGATTTCATAAGTAGTATCTTGAACATCTGGATTAGGATGTGAAACCGTAACAAAAACCCTGTTATTTCCAGGTCTGAGTAAGTCTTCTTTATCACCTACAATTGTGACTGTAGCGTCCTGATTGAAAGTATTATAATGAATCTTTATCTCACCATAAACATATGAACTGAGGTCGTAATTTAATTCATCATATTTGAATGGTTTAGTGAATGAGAATTTATACTCATCAACTGAAAGTTCTGCCAGTTTGGTAGAATCTTCCCTCACAAAATGGATCAAATATTCACCTGTGCTGGAGCCATCTGCAGATATCACAGTAACAATTTCAGTATGATTGTGAAATTTTAAGTTAACATCTTTATTAAATACCGCGACTTGCTTGGTATGTTGTCTGTCTACACTCAGCTCATCGACAGCCCTGTGTTCTCCATTTATTTTAATAGTATATTCTCTCACTTCAGGTTTAAAATTATCAATTAATAAACCATTGTAATAAATACTATCCAAATCAGTAGAGTTTAATCTCTTACTTGAATTATAAGACACTCTGATGTGACCAGTACCCGTTCTTCCTTCAACGCGTTGACCATCGACGTCAAAAAAACTTTCATCAAAAGCTGGCATAACACCATTTTCAATATAGTAATTTGGGCTCAAGTTAGTTCCTGTGGCTTTAACAGAAGATTTCGTGAATAAATAACTGGATCCACCGCCACCACCGTTTAAATTATTAACGACAGAAACAGAACCACCACCGCCATACCAACCCCCACCACCACCGGCGCTTAATGGGTATCCTGATGGTTTATAAGAATCTGAGCCTCTACCAAAAAATCCAGGTTGATGACCAGAAGAGGAAGACTGTGTTCCGGGTCCTCCGAAATATGATGTATGAGAGGCTGGGGATGTTTGCCCTTTTTCGGCAATCAAACCACCACCGCGACCCCCAGAATATTCTTTATTAGTTGAAGCACCACCGCCCCCAGCAACCATAATTCTATTCGTATAATCTAAACCACCAATTCGAATATCAGACGCGCCACCGCCAAATTGACCAGCCTGAAAGTTTGATCCCCCACCGTTAAATCCTTTTCCGTTTTGATCTCCGTGACCCCCTGTATAAACATAGACAAGTTCGCCTTGTTTAAGACTGACTTCTCCGGATACAAAACCACCATAAGAACCATTGGTGTTTTCGGGGAACACATAACCTTGAGCCCCCCAAACTTCAAATTTATATTTCCCTGTATAAGGTGCATAAAAATGTTGAATTTTACCATTAAAATCAAAATCCAAGTGTTGTTTTCTGTTTACTTTAATGGTGTATATAGTTTCTAATTCACCGGGACTCTTAACTTTAACTTCAACTGTATTGTTTCCGTTTGTATAGTCATTTAACCCCTCTACAACAACAATCGCATTTTTGTCGAAAGAAATAAAATCAAGTTCAATTGGATCATCTCTGAAAGTATCAATTTCATAAGAAAATACATCTTTATCAAAAATAAATTCATCTACAAATAAATAGTTTTTCACTTCAAGTGAAAACAACTTTGTAGAGGGTTTTCTGACAAAGTTTATTGTATATTCTTGAGTGTTTTTCTTATCAGCAGATGAAACACTGATGATAATCTGATTGTCTTGGTATAAAAAATCATGATATATATTTTGACTTACGATTTGGTCATCATGGATTTTCTCAACAGATAATTCATCAAGGCCGATATAGTCACCTTCTAATTCAATTGTGTAATTAAAAACATTAGATTTAAATTCTTCAATATTTAATCCTTTAAATCGTATCATTTCTAATTTCGCGTTTGTAATTTCTAATTCAGAAAGATGGGTCACTCTAACGTGGCCATGTCCTGATTGTCCAACACTTCTTTGTCCTGTAATATCAAACATAGATTGTTCACCCGACAATATTTCAGTTTTTGAGGCATAATATTTAGTACTGGGAACCATGCCTTCCGGTTTTAAGGAACTGCCATTTAAAACATATGAAGAACCACCACCACCAGAATATAAGTTTCCATTTGAGGAAACAGACCCACCACCACCATAAAACCCGCCACCACCAGCGGCACTGTGTGGATGAGATAAATTCATGTAGCTGTCTGCTCCATAAGCAAGTTTACCAGGAGAATAACCCGATGAACCACTTTGAGTTCCTGGGCCTGCAGCCCAAGAAGGATTAGCACCTTGACTCAAACCTTTTCCAGCAATTAAACCGCCACCATAACCACCTGGAAGCGTTGAGGTTGCGGCACCACCGCCACCAGCAACAAGAACTCTATTGTTTGGAGATGTTCCAGTAATCCTAATGTCAGATGCACCACCGCCATACTGATTTTTTTGAATGCTTTTACCACCACCATTAAAACCTTTACCCATTTCGTTACCATCACCACCAACATAAATATAAACAAGTTCACCTTTGTTTAGCTTTACAGTGCCACTGGTAAATCCACCTTTACCACCAAATGAAACTTGATCAAAGTTCGCACCTTGTGCACCCCACAAATCAAATTTATATTTTCCAGTGTAAGGTGCAATAAATTCTTGTACATTGCCATTAAACTCATATTCTAAACTGAGATTTCTAAATATTTTAAATGTGTAAATTGACTCGTTAGATAAACCATTTTTAACCCTAACTTTAATTGTGTTTTCACCAAAAATAAGTGTATCCAAACCTTCTACACTTACTTGGGCTGTATCACTGTAAGTTTCAAAACTTACCGGTATATCGCCTTGTCTAAAAGCATTGAGTTCATATGAAAAAACATCAGGATTAAAAGCCCCTTCTTCGAATTCATAATCAGCAAACTTTATGGATTTTAGTTTCGTAGATTTCTCTCTAAGAAAGTTGAGTTTATATTGTGTCGTTTGTTTTCCATCAGCAGATTTAACAAAAATAAGACGTGAAAAGTCTCCACTTTTGAATTCAACTAAACCATCCCCTTCTATTACTTGTTGTGGGTGTCTTTTGTCTACAACAATCAAGTCTGTTTCAGAATACTCACCATCTATATAAATATTATATTCTAATTTATCTTTATCGAAAGCAGGTATTAATTCATTGTTAATTCTAATGCCATTTACTTTGGTATCAACTCTACTAAGTTCAGGAAAGAATTTGATACGAACAAAACCATCACCACTTCTTCCGATACTTGTGAGGCCTGATTCATTAACGAGGCGTTCATTCCCAGCTATATTTTTAAAATTTGTAAAATAATATTCTAGGCTTGGTGAATATAAATTTGGTTTATGAGAATTTTGACTTAACACATAACTCGAGCCGCCTCCTGCCGAGTTTTGGTTTAATGCTTGACCCAAGGATCCTGATCCACCGAACCATCCGCCACCGCCACCACCACTCAGTGGCCAACCACTTGTTTGATAACTGTGTCCGCCATGACCAAAAAGACCACTAACTTTATCATAATTTCCTGGATTGATGCCAGGTTTATCTTGTGATCCCGGATAACCTACATAGTTAACATGATTGCTAGAAAGAGACTGTATTCCTTTTCCAGCAATTAAACCACCCCCAAAACCACCATCGAAATCAAGAGTAGAAGCACCGCCACCCCCTGCAACTAAGATACGGTTGAAATATCCGGTACCTGAAACTCGAATATCACTGGCACCCCCACCAAAAACTAAATCGTTAAATTTTTGTCCGCCACCATTAAAGCCGCGTGAAAAAGAATCACCCTTACCACCTACCGTGATGAAAAGTTCTTCATTTTTATTTAATTGTATTTCTCCACTAACAAATCCACCTTTACCACCTTTGCCTGTTGATCCAAGATTTCCACCTTCTGCTCCCCACGCTTCTATGGTATATAATCCTGTTTCAGGTATGACAAACGATTCTTGAGTTCCGGTAAATATAAAATTATATTCATCAGGACTATTTAATGGTGCACTACTTTGATCAGTGTTTGCATAGATTCCCATAGTAGAAATAAATAGTATAAAAAGGAAAATCAGTATCGATTTTCCTTTTGTTTGAAGTGCATTAGTTTTGATTTGATTTTGGTGTTTTAATTGCATATACATTCCCCTTAAATAGCATTTGAATAAGTCTATATTAGCACTTTAGCCTGTTAAAAACTCTGGTAAAAAGTATTATGTCTAAACAAAACTACTTATAGAACATATATTTAATCCTTTGTACGATTAATGTGTAAAGTTTGTGAAATATAGAGATTATTGTTATAAACATTCTTTATTTTTGCATAAGTTATTAAATATTATTTCATCGGAAAGTATTAATTAGTTATAATTGAAGCTTTTTTGTTAAAATTCAACTTTATATGAACGAACTTATTAAATAAAAGAATTAATCACTATTTATAAAATTCAAAAAGAACATTCTTATAATTATTATAAATTCCAAAATCCTACTTATTAGTAAAATTTACTTGACATCATTTGATATTCAAAGGAGGTGTTATAAAATTAACTAATGTTATTTATCATTAAGTTACTGGCTTATATTAACCAAAGT
>CBDUDQ010000021.1:0-16532 GCA_965365985.1 uncultured Erysipelothrix sp.
TACAATGAATATTGAACCCCAGACAATGTACGGCATCACCATATTACGATAGCTTCTCATCAGTATGTCTCCATTGTATACATGACATGGATATCCTCTGGATGGAAAGAAATTCCCACCTCAGTGCCCAAATCAACATTATCCGTTGTATGAATGATGTAATCACGGTGCTCTGTCTTAACGACAATTTCATAGTGAACACCCTTGAATAAGGAAGAATCAACAATTCCGTGTAATAAGCCTTCTTCAACAGAAACAATATCGATGTCCTCTGGTCTAATGACCACATCAACATCCTCATTTTCATCAAAACCATAATCGACACAAACAAACTCACGATCATCAAATGAAACCAAACGGTCCTGAATCATCGTTCCACCCATAATATTTGAATCCCCAATAAAGTCAGCAACAAATCGGTTCTCAGGTTCGTTATAGATATCCATGGGTGTCCCAATTTGTTGGATGTCCCCTTCATTAAGAACCACAACTTTATCACTCATCGTCAAAGCTTCTTCTTGGTCATGGGTTACATAAACAAATGTAATCCCAACGTTCTTTTGAATTTCTTTGAGTTCATGCTGCATTTCTTTTCTTTTCTTAAGGTCAAGTGCACCCAATGGCTCATCTAACAATAAGACCATTGGTTCGTTAACCAAAGCACGGGCAATGGCAACACGTTGCTGTTGACCCCCAGAAAGTTGTGTTGTCGTGCGTTTTTCATATCCCTTTAAACCAACAAGTTCAAGCATACGCAAGACCTTTTGTTTAATGACATCTTCAGATTCTTTTTTAATTCTTAAACCAAATGCGACATTCTCAAACACATCCATATGAGGAAACAAAGCATAACGTTGAAATACAGTGTTGATTTCTCGCTTATACGCTTCTACACTGCTGATTTCAATGCCATCAAAATAAACTTCCCCAGATGATTGTTCTAAGAACCCACCCAAAATTCTGAGTAAAGTAGTTTTACCACAACCAGAAGGCCCCAGTAACGTCACAAACTCATTTTCGAATATATCTAAATTAATACCTTTTAATACCAATTGATCATCAAAACTCTTAACAATATTTTTAAATTGAATTAGCGCTTCCATAGAAACCTCCTTAGAATATTGGGGGTGTACACACCCAAATTATTTTTGCTTTTTGTGCGTAACGATTCACCAATACATGATGTCTGTTACCTTTAATATAAAATGTTTCGCCTTTAGCCAGAGTGTGTGTTTCTTCTTCAAACACAAGATCAACCTTACCTGCTAAGACATATGCAAACTCTTCACCTTCGTGAGGTAATATTTCATTACTTTGTCCATGAGATTCAAGGGTGAGCAAGATGGGTTCCATCTCGTTCTTTTGTGCGTTAGGCACAATCCAGTGAATGCTTGAATTTTCTTTCTCATCGATAAAATAATCTTCCTTGGTAAACACAACCTGTTCACTTTTTTCTTTTTTGAAAAACAAAGACATATCACTACCCAAAGCTTCAACGATATCTGCCAACGTCGCAATTGACGGTGATGTTAAATCATTCTCTAATTGAGATAGAAACCCTTTTGTCAGCTCGCATCTACTGGCAAGCTCTTCCTGGGTTAAACCATTCTTAATACGCATCTCTTTTATTTTTTTACCAATTTCCATAACTTCCCCCTTAGTTTAGTAGTACTAAACAAATAAGTTAGTAAGTTTAAACACAAGTCTATTATACGCATTGGGAATGAAAAATCAAGGATATTAAACTAAAAAGAAAATAAAAAAAAGCTCCACCTTAAGTAGAGCTCTTCGCATTAAACTGATTTGATAAATTTTTCGATTTCAGGTTTCGGTAAGAAGCCTGTTTTACGTCCAACTGGTTGTCCGTCTTTAAATAAGATCAATGTAGGAATTGACATAACGTCAAAACGTTGTGCTAAATCCCCTTCTTCATCAACATTTACTTTTACGATTTGTGTGTTTTCATCTAAAGTTGTAGATAGATCTTTCAATATCGGAGCAATCATCTTACAAGGACCACACCAATCTGCGTAGAAATCAACTAAAGTAACACCTTCTTTTACAACATCATCAAATTCATTTGTTTTTACTATTTTCATGTTCTAGTACCTCCATACAATGCTATTATATCATACACTTTAAAATTAATAGTTCAATATACCCAGCGATAATTATTTAATTGGTTTTCGCAGGAACAAAGCTTGTTTTAAAATCGAAATTTCAAAGTCATTTCCTTTAATTAATTCACCATCCACACCAAAGATCATTGTTTCTTTACTTTTAACTCGAATACGAGAGGTTGTGAAGTAATCAAGTACCGGTTCGTCAAGATGATTTCCCCTATAATATATGGGTAATAAACGAATGATTTGAGTTCGAGAGACATTTTTAACAACACACACTTCCAGTAGACCATCATTTAATTGTGCCCTTGGAGCCGCTTTGAATCCCCCACCATAATATTTACCATTCATGAACGTTGCCATTAAAGCATCATATGAAGAAACAACCCCATCCACAGTTAAATCTAGATGAATTGTTTTCTTAAACATAAGACCCTTAATCGCGAACATACCATACATAAAAATACGAGGAAACCACTTGACTCTAAACTCATTAACCTCAAGATTCACTTGAGCATCAAACCCAAGATGAGCACAATTTAAAAACTTTTCACCATTAACCACTCCAAGATCAATCTTCTCAACATGCCCATTGATGGTTTGTTCAACGATTGCTTCTAAAGATAAATCCAAATCATAATTACGCCAAAAATCATTTCCCGTTCCCACTGGAATGATTCCTAAGGAAACACCTTCTCGCATGCCATTGATAATTTCATGAGACGTGCCATCACCACCCACAGAATACAGTGCATGAGACGCATCATATTCACCAGCAATTTCTGTAGCATGGCCCACATATTCAGTCATTCTGATATCATATGAATCGGATTTATCACTGAAATACAGTTCAATAAAATCCAGTACCACTTGATATTTCCCAACTCCAGAAGTTGGATTTACTATAAAGATATGTTTCATAAAAGACTCCGTTTTCTAACTTTATATATTATGAACTAGGCCCAGCCTAAATACAAGAGAAGAAGACCCTAGGGTCTTCTTCATGATTAACTAATTATTTTGATGGAACACGAAGCAATAATTCTTGTTTCATAATTGAGATATCAAAGTCATTACCCCTGATCAACTCACCGTCAATCGCAAATATCGTTTCTTTTTTACTTTGAACACGGATTTGATTTGTTCTGTGATAATCAAGAATGGGTTCGTCTAAATGATTCCCTTTATGATATATCGGCAAGAGTCTTAAAAGTTGTAAACGAGTCACATTGTTAACGACACATATCTCAAGTAGGCCATCGTCTAATTCGGCTCTAGGTGCAGCTTTAAACCCACCCCCATAAAATTTACCATTCATAAAAGTAACCAATAAAACTTCTTTTGATTCCTTAATGCCATTTTCAATCATATCTATTAATATGGTCTTTTTAAATAGAAGTTCTCTTACTGCAAATATGCCGTAAATGAATATTCTAGGAAACCATTTGACTCTAAATTCATTGACAGCTAAATTGATTTGCACGTCAAAACCAATCGAAACAAAATTTAAAAATTTATCCCCATTTACAACCCCGACATCAACTTTATGAACTTTGCCATTGATGGTTTTTTCTATAATTTTTTCTAAAGCCAAATCTAAATCAAAGTTTCTAAAGAAATCATTTCCAGTTCCTACAGGAATGATACCCAATGAAACACCCTCTTGCATGCCATTAATGATTTCATGAGATGTGCCATCACCACCCACAGAATACAGGACATGACTCACATCATACTCTCTGGCGATCTCTGTCGCATGACCCACATATTCAGTGATACGAATTTCATAATTATCTTCTTTATCTTCGAAATAATCTTTAACATAATCTATTACTACTTGATATTTTCCCACACCGGACGTTGGATTTACTATAAATACATGTTTCATAAAAGGCTCCGTTTTCTAATTTCTTTCATTATGAACTACGCGAAGCCTTTATACAAGAAAAGAAGACCTTTCGGCCTTCTTTTTTATGGTTGTGGAGTAGATTCTAATTCAGTTTTGAAAGTCATGACCAAAGTTTTTGAACTCAAATCAGGTTTTATATGAACAATTTTCTCTGCCGCACTCGCCTCTAATTCACTCAGTGCTCTACCGGTACCTTCTTCAAGATAAACCAAGTTAAATTCATGATCTAAAGCCCAATATTTAATGGCTTCAAAACCAAGACTCTTATCAGGAATGGTAAACTCAACTGTGTATAAGATGATTTCACTGATTTTTTCAGAAGAACCCGCTTTTACAGATTGCGCTACAACAATTCCAGGCAAGGCCTTTTTATTAAATAATGGATTGCCTTCTGTTACTTTTTCTTCAGTCAAAACAATATTATGTTCTTTAGCCCAAGTTGTCAGTGCAACATTTGTCAGTGAATGATCAACAAAGTTTTCAACTTTGAATACTGTTTCAGCTGGTTTTTGTGGTTCAATCGGTTTTTCAGCGCCATTCTTTTGAACAATACTTAAATTTATTTGATTGATTTTCTTGGCATATTCACCTGGATTCACACTTTGGTGGATAATTTGTCCTTCTGCATAGTGACCTCTATAAGAACCATGCCCCTCACCAATAACAGTAAAGTTTAAACTCACTGCATTGCTCTTGGCCCACTCACGTGCTTGTCCTTCATTCATTTTACCAAAATTAGGAACAACATAAACGCGACCTCCAGAAACTGTGCCGCCTGTAGCGTCAGAACCCAAAGGTTTTTCAGGATCCATCAATAAGAATGGTTTTCTAATGTCAAATGACATCCCTGTTTGATTTTTTAATTCCGGTTTACTCAATAAGTTATTTCTTATTAAATCTTTAGATAATTTAAGATCATTCACATAAGGTAAGACCACTGCCATACCATTGATGGTCGGTGTGGCACCTGCAATTTGAGTTTGAACAACTCTAAAAGTTGAATACACATCCAAAGGTGAATTTTGAACTTGTTGGATGGCAAAACCCAACAAAGCGCTGATATCATCAATGCCCAAATTCATGGTGATGTTTTTACTTGCGCCTTCAAGAGCAGAAACCAGTTTTTCTGGATTTCGTTCTTTGATTAAATTGTTAGCCAATTCTTTAATAACATATTGTTGGTTCAGTTGTCGATCAAAGTCACCCCGTGGCATGTGGTGGCGCTCTCTGGCAAATGTGATGGCTTGTTTACCATTCATTAAGCTGAGACCTTTGGGCACACTTACTGGTTCATACTCTTTAGGATTGTTCTCTAAAGGAAGTGATCCAGCAAACGCAACTGGTGATTCAAGTTCGATGCCACCCAGTGCATCCACCATTTTTTGTAATGCATAAAAATCTGTTTCAAAATAGAAGTCAATTTCAACATCCAAAAAGTTTTCAATGGTATCAACGATGCATTGACGACTGACTGCTCTTGCATGATTTAATTTATCATGTTTATTTCCTGCATAACATGCAATCGGCACATAGGAATCACGTGCCAATGACGTCATGGTTGCTTTAAGAGTATGGGGATTAAAGGTGGCCAATATTATAGAATCAGACAGACCTTCATTATTTCCTAATAATAAAATTGAGAATGGATCTTCAAGTACTCTAACATCTGAGACTTCTTCCCCCACTTTTAATGAGAAAGAAAATATGGTATGAGCGTCCTTCAAAGGCAAGGTTTCTGATTCATCCAAGTCAAAGCTTTCCTCTAAGCGATTAAAATCTTTTGGTACCAAGGCATATTCGATTTCATCTAAAAGAGAGGCTGATAAAAGTTCATGATAATCTTGATACTCAACAAAGATTACTGAGGGAGAATATTTCTCCACTTCATCTTGTAACATTGAATCAAACACTTCATCTTGTTTAATATAACCGAGTTTTTGTTTGTCCATGGTTGCCTTGGTAAATTCTACATCAAAGGCAATCACAGAATAGTCAACCACTTCAGTCGCATTATTATTAACAATATCTCCCAATGATCGTGAAGCCCGAACAATATACGCACCACCATAAGTTCCCATTAAGAATAAAATAGTACCAAAAGCAAAAAATATTTGTCTATAAATTCTTTTCTTTTTTGCGAAACCAATCAAATAGATGACATTCAAAAATAATAGCACAACCATAATTACAGCGATGATAATTGAAAATTGTTCGCCTTTAATTTTTGAATACTTGCTGATTAAAACAATGATTGCTAGAAAGATTAAGTTTACTGAGATACTTAATAGAAAAGAAATCAATTTATTATTATAAAAAAAGCTAAAAAACGATCTTTTACGTCTCATCACTTGTTACCTCAACAATCATTAACTTGCCTGTTTCTTTATCCTTAATAAGTCTTATAAGTGCCGCATTATCATATTCATTGATATTTAAAACATCACTGTCATCATATGTCCAATTGGCTTGAACAAAATATCCTGTAATCCATCCATCAATTGGATCATCAATTTCTTTAACGACAACCGTTGTTTCAATACTCTTAACACTCAAACTCTCTTTAATTTCTTTTCTATCAAGATAGTAATACATGTCTTGATAAAATGATTCTTGAGCTTGGTGGCTTACCCATGGAACCATGCTGGGCTCTAAAAATTGCAAACCTCCCACATCATTCAATCTCAATTTATTAGACCAAGTATAAAAGTCAGAAATAAAATTTTTAGCAATTAATCCACTGATAACTTCATCAGTTTCATTTTCTTTGATTGCTTTTGAAAGTTCTCTATAAGCACTTTTTTGATATCCTGTCGCATTTTTTCTTAAGCTATAATATTCGTTATCTTTAATTACGCCAGTAGCAGCGATTTCTTGAGTGGCATTTAAGCTCTTAACTGCAAAAAATCCGCCAATAGCAAGAACTACCAGCGACATCACTAATATATATTTAGTAGTAAAATTCATTTTTCTCATAGTAAACACATCCTTAATTAACCTTTAATATAAAGTTTTGATAAATGAATGTCAACGACATCATAGAACTCCCTTATTTTAACACAAAGTTTGAGTTATAATAAGAAAAAGGAGTGATGTATATGAAAGCACTGATTATATCAGACATTCATGGTAGTGCAGATAAACTTGAAGTGGTTTTGAATACCCCATTTGAGTATGAACATGTCATATTAGTGGGAGACTTAATGTATCATGGTCCAAGAAATCCAATCTTAAAGGATTATAACCCTCAATTGGTGGCAGATCAACTCAACGCCATTTCTAAACCCATAACCGCAGTTAGAGGTAATTGTGACAGCGAAGTGGATCAAATGCTCTTAGTTTTCAAGATGATGCAAGATTATTCTCAGCTGGTTATTGCGGATAAAACAATATTTGTGACCCATGGTCATATTTTAGAACCAATTGAAGATGCTGAAAGCACCCTTGCTGATTTATTTATATCCGGGCATACCCACATACCATCAATTGATGAGTACCAAACACAAACAGTGATGAACCCAGGTTCAATATCAATGCCAAAAGGGGGTCATCCTGCGACATATGCAATTCTTGAAGATCAGCACATCAAAGTGATGACACTTGACCATAAAGTTTATTTAGAAGGAAGCTATTAAGTAAAAATAACAGAGCCAGAAGCTCTGTTATTTTTATTTTATTATATATATAAAAATTAGTTTAAAATCTCTAATTTATTATCCCAAAACCAAATGGTTCCGACAGTAAATATCCCGACCCATAAAAGATCAACGAATGTGAGGATGAGTACACGAGTGGTGTCCATATCAAAATTCATCATGTTTGATTCAAAATAAAATGATAACATGCTCACATCATTCACTCCAATTAAAGACATGACATTGGCAATGACAAAATTTACTAAGATAATGATTACAAAAGTCATGAGAGATCTTCTTTTAGAAATAAGAGAAGAGTTAGCAATTGCTCCGGCTAAGAAAATCAATGCTAGTCCTTTAATAGAAGCAATAAATGAAGATAATAACATTATGAAAGCATATTGGTTTTTAAATAAATCTCTGAATACATAAGAGAATTGTCCAAGTGCCTCGATGATTAAATCAAAGCTACCAGTAAGAATTAAAGTGATCATAAGACCCCCGATGACTCCCACCACGGTACTTAAGATTGACCAAAATGACAATGTAATGACTTTCGCAACAATGATTTGCCATCCCTTAACAGGCAATGTAAAGAGTTCATAACCACCCTCACCATACATGCTTGAATACAAAATGGTTAAACTGGCTCGAATGCTCAATACTATTACTGAAATGAACAAAGTAAATAAGATGATTCCAACAAAGTTAGTTACAAGAGAGAAAGCATTGTTTCCAGAATTCTCAACCAATTTTATTTGAACCGCAAATAACAATGACCCCACCAAGATGGCACCCAAAACAGGAATAAAGGCTTTCTTTGATTCAGCAAATTCTCTTTTGATCAATTTGATTACCATTTGAATTCCTCCCTGAACACTTCATCTACTGTCATACCGCGCGCTTCACGAAGATCATCACAGTTTTCATGCAATAATACAGAGCCATCTTTAATAAAAATAACTTCATCTAAGATTCTTTCGATATCTTGAATGGAATGCGTTGAAATTAATAATAAAGCATCATTTGTATAAGTGTTTAAAATCGTTTCCATAATTGAATCACGACTCGCAGGGTCAACCCCAGCAATTGGCTCATCAAAAATGTAGACATCGGCTTTACGAGAAAGAGTTAAAGCCAATTGGAATTTTTCTCTCATCCCTTTAGACATTTTAGATACTGGCATGTTTCCATCCAGGCGCATCTTTTTAAAGAGGCCTTCTAAAACTAGGGGATCAAAGTCTTCATACATATCAGCATAAACTTTAGAAGCTTGTTTACCTGTCAAAGTTTTCGGAAGGCTGACAACATCTGGTTGGTAAGAAACAATATTCTTACTTCCAGGTCCAATTTCATGACCACCAACTGTGATGTTACCTTTATAATCACGAAGCAATCCAACAATCATTTTAATTAAAGTTGTTTTCCCTGCCCCGTTTTCGCCGCAGAGTCCGATAATTTTTCCAGCATCAAGATTCAAACTGACATTTTTAATGATATCAGTTTTACCATACTTTTTGCTCACATTATCAATTTTTAAAATTAAATCGCTCATATTTTCTGCCCCCATATCTCTTCTACCAGTGCCATTGTTTCTGACAAACTCAAACCCAATGTTTTGGTGCCCTCTACCAGAGAAACTCCCAAACGATGGCCTAAATCATGACGCAACTTCAGTAAACGTTTTTCATCACTGACCACAAATTTACCATTTGTACGATCTGTTTCAATGAGCCCATCTCGTTCCAGTTCTGTCAGTGCTTTTTGAACCGTGTTGGGGTTTACTTTAAAAAACAAGGCCAAATCACGAATTGACTCAATGCGGTTTCCCGCACTCAATCTGTTTGAACCAATTTCATATTCAAAATATTCTATTATTTGACGGTATATCGCAATCGAATTTGATTTTAAACTCATTATGAAGCCTCCTCCCTCGTGTGTTACTTATATAATACACCGACACACAAGAAATTTCAAGTTAATTACATTTTCTCAGGTGCACTGACTCCAATGAGTTCTAATGCATTTCTTAAAGTGATGCGTGTTGCTGATAATAAATTTAAACGTTGAACACTCAATTCTTTATGATCAGGATCAATTACCTTAAGTTCACCATAGAAACTATGGAAGAGTCCTGACAATAAATGAATATAGTTAGGGATTTTATGAACTTGGCGCGTTTTAGCGCACTCAGCCACAATTCCAGGAAACTCATTTAAGTGTTTTAGTAATTCTACTTCCTTAGCATGGCTCAATAAATCATAGCTTTCGATACGATCAAATTCACCATATGAGCGAATGATTGAACAAATACGCGCATGCGCATATTGTGCATAAAATACTGGGTTATCATTACCCTTGCTTTTGGCAAGGCCTAAGTCAAAATCAAGAGGCGTTTGGAGTGCTCTGGAAACAAAGAAGTAACGGGTTGCGTCTACACCAATGTCATCACAAAGTTCAATTAAGCCCACTGCATTCCCAGTTCTCTTACTCATGACCACTTCGGCGCCATTTTCCACCAAGCGAACCATTTGGATGATATCGACATTTAAGACATCTTTGTATCCAAGTGCTTCAAGGGCTGCCTCCATGCGCGCAATATAACCATGATGATCCCCACCAAATAAATCGATGATTTCATCATAACCACGCTCTAATTTGTAAAGGTGGTATCCAATGTCTGGAACCAAGTAGGTATAAGAACCGTCTGTTTTAATCATGACACGGTCTTTATCATCTTTGAAATCGGTAGTACGAAGCCATAAAGCCCCATCAGCTTCATAGGTAAACCCGCGTGACTTGAGTTCTTCTAAACTCTTTTCAACGCGACCTGCCTCATAAAGGCTTTTTTCACTGACATAGTTGTCAATTCTTACTCTGAATGTTTTAAGATCTTCTTTGATGCGATTGAGTTCAAATTCAATACCCAAATCTTTAAAATAGGGTTCCCAATCTTCGGGTTTGGCATCCAACCATTTGTCGCCTTCAAGCGCTTTAATTGATGCTGCAATCTCAACGATGTCCTGTGCATGATAACCATCTTCTGGTAATTCAGTTTCGATACCGAATGATTGTTGGTAGCGCGCATAGAGTGATCGAGATAGCATGGTGATTTGGTTTCCTAAATCATTAACATAGAATTCTCCATCAGCATCATATCCAGCGGCATTTAAGATTCTTAACAATGAATCTCCCCAAGCAGCCCCTCTGGCATGGCCAACATGAAGTTGTCCTGTCGGATTGGCTGAAACATATTCCAATAGAATTTTCTTGCCAAGACCAGAATCTGTCTTACCATATTCAGTATCCATATCTAAAATAGTATTGATCACTGATCCCAACACGTCTGTCTTCACAAAGAAGTTAATGAATCCAGGACCTGCTATGGACGCTGACTTCAATAACGGATGTGATTCTAAGCCTTCAACAATGATGCTTGCGATTTCGCGCGGATTTCTTTTCAATGTTTTTGTCAATCTCATGGCAATGTTGGTGGCATAGTCACCGTTGTCACTGTTATTTGGAATTTCTAACATGACTTCTTTTTCACTTGCAGTGTAATCAAATGATGTTTTTAATATCTCTTCTATAGATGTAATTAAGCCATTTTCAATTTGGTTCATAATTTTGTCTCCTTAAATTAATTTCTTTCTTACTGCCAATGCGATACTACCGGGTCCTGTGTGAGCCATAACAATGGGATACATATCTCTTTGTATGACCGTACACTTGAGTTCACTTTCAATTTCTTTAACTGCCCAAGCATAGGCTTTGTCATCACAATCACCGTTTAATACGATGAATTCATGGGTTTCAATATCATAATCACCCATGATTAATTCCAAACCTTTTTTAAGTGCTTTTTTATAAGTTCTTACTTTGTCTGCTAAATCAATTTCCCCATTATATACTTTGAGTACAGGAATAATTTTTAAAAGGTTTGCGACTGCGGCAGCGGCCGATGAAATTCGACCCCCACGTTTTAGATACTGAATGTCATCTGGTATCAAAGCAGCGAACATCCAAGATTCTTTTTCAATGAGGTCTTTAATTTCTTCCGGTTCCATTCCTTTGACAAGCATCATTCTAACTTCTAATGTTTGTAGGTATAGGGGCGCAGATACGAACAAGGAATCAATAACTGTAATGCGGCCATCATAATCTTGAGCCAGAGCACAAGCTGTTTGATAGGTTCCACTGAGTTTGGATGAGATTGGAAGAAATATGAGTCGGTCATGAGTTTCTAGAAGTTCATCAAACAGAGTCATCAAATGACCTAAAAGAGGCTGAGAAGTAGAGACCTTCGCACCAAGTCTCATTGCGTCTATGAGCTCTTGCCGAGATATGTCTTTTTCTTCCATATATTCGCGTCCATCGATGCTTAAAGGCATTCTAGCCACATGAATGTTGTGCTTTAAAGCCTCTTCATTTGATATACCAGCTGATGAGTCCGTAATTACCGCTATTTTCATATTCAAATCCTCCATTTACATACGCTAACTATATCATATTTCTATAAAAGTTAGATATGCTATTTACATTTACTTTTTAGTGGGCTATAATAATCAAGCAATTGGCGATCATGGCGAAGTTGGTTAACGCACCGGTTTGTGGTACCGGCATTTCGCGGGTTCGAGCCCCGTTGGTCGCCCCATTTTAAAATTCAAGCTTACCTTAGGGTGAGCTTTTTTTTATGAGAAATTAAAAAAACTTGATTTATATTCTCTGGTACCCGTTTCTTGACATATTTATTCTCTAAGATATAATTATTTTATGAAACCGCGTACACTAAAAAGGAGAAATTAGACTATGAAAATAGGAATGAGAAAACCATCCTTAAAAAAGATTGTTAAAGCGAAGACTACTGCAAGAGCAAAAAGAGCGATTAAGTCATCTATTAACCCGCTTTATGGTAAAAAAGGTATGGGATTAATTAATAACCCAAAGAAAGCAATTTATAACAAAGTCTATAAGAAAACTAGTTTTAGTATATTCGATATATTCAAATAAGAACAAAGATAAAGAAGTAAATAAAATATATACATTAAAAATTTTGCCGTCATAAAGTTTCTGTTTGATTTACAGCCATTTTCACAAATCCTAACTCACCTCTGGGTGAGTTTTTATTATAACTATATTATTCAAAAATAATTGAATAAATATAAATAATCCTTAGTTCTTTTTTTCACTAATACACCTTCCTTGACATATTTATCTCATAAGTTATAATCTTTATGAAAGCGCATACACTAAAGGGAGGATTTAAAAGTATGAAACTTAAGATTAAACGATTTACTATGGTTTTATTGCTCACGTTTACGTTGGCATTCACATCCATGGGACTTGCAAGTGCTGAAGAAATAAAACCCGATAAGATTACGATTGTCCATACGAACGATATGCATGGCCGATTGAATCAAAAAGATAAAGTTTTGGATGCTAAAGGAAAAGATACCGATATCGCAGTTGTGGGTACCCGTCTTGCAAGATTAAAATCTTATACCACAGCACTCAACCCAACATTAGTATTGGATGCTGGAGATTCAATTCAAGGCTTACCAATTTCTAATATTAATAAAGGTGATTACATGATTGATGCAATGTTAGAAGTTGGCTATGATGCCATGACATTGGGGAATCATGAATTCGATTTTGGATATGATCAAACTCAAGCCATCAAGGCAAAACTTGAAAAGACAAGCATGAGATTCATGTCCAGTAACGTATTCAAAAACAATGAACTGGGATTTAAGCCCTATGATATCATTGAAAAAGATGGACTGAAGATTGCGGTCATTGCATTCACAACTCCAGAAACAATCACTAAAACTCACCCTAATAATATTGTGGGTGTCACATTTAAGAGTCCAACTGAACAAGCAGACTTCTATATTAAAGAAGTCATGGGCTCAAACGATATTGATGTTTTAGTCTTATTGGGCCATTTGGGTCTTGATGGAGAAACAAAAGACGACTGGCGTGGAGACAAACTTGCAGAGTATATTTCTAAGCAAGATCTAAAAGTCCCAACACTTGTGGTTGATGGTCACTCCCATACTCCGGTAGATGGAGGAGAAATGTTTGGAGATAACGTTCTTTATGTCCAAACTGGTGAATATCTTAACAACATTGGTCATGTAGAACTTGACCTTAAAGACTTCTCTAAATCAACTGCCAAATTGGTTAAAATTCGCTCAGTTGAATTAAAAGCAGGTGAAGCAGATGTTCTAGTAGCAGAAACTGCCGCTAAAGCAGACTATGAGGTCATTGCAGGTGAAGAACTCATCAGCGATTTCAAATATTTCCTGAATGGTGAACGCGATCTTGTTCGTACAAGAGAAACTAATTTAGGTAATGTTATTGGCGACGCAATGGTTGCTTATGGAAAAAGTTTACTTGAAAAACCTGATTTCGCCGTTATGAACGGTGGGGGAATTCGCGCCAATATCAACCCAGGTAAAATTACTAAGGGCGATGCCATATCAGTAATTCCATTTGGAAATATGTATTCAAGTGTTGAGGCAACAGGCGCTCAAGTAATTGAAATGTTTGAATTCTCACTTCGTACTCCGATTGATAAAGATAAAGTAAGTGGAGAACTCCTAAAAGATGAATTGGGTCATTATATCTTGGGATCGAATGGTGGTTTCTTACAAGTTTCAAGTACGGTCCGAGTAACCTATAATGTCCTGGCTGAACCAGGAAGCAGAGTGCAAAAAGTTGAAGTAGACCGTCTTAACGGATGGGAAGAAGTCACACCTGAAGGAAAATATATCGTTGCAACAAACGACTTCCTTGCACAAGGTGGAGATGGATACAAAATGTTAGGTGGTAAACGTACCGAAGGCGCATCATTGGATGATGTCTTCGCAATGTACCTCAATAGTTCTAATGTTGACTGGAGCGTATATGAAACAGTTTATAATCCTACTAGAGTCCTTCAAGTTGCTGAAGCATTAGAGGAAGAAGTCGCTCCTGAAGTAACACCTGAAGTAAAGCCTGAAGTAAAACCAGAGCTTACTCCAAAACCAGAAACTAAACCAGATAAAGTTTTACCAAATGTTGGGGTTGATTCAAATACTCTGGCTTATGGTAGCTTACTCATTGCATCAGGAATGACAAGTTTAGGTTTCATGAAATTTAAACGTAAAGAAGATTAGTTTAAAGAAATGAAATGCGCTTGATTCAAACAAAGACTCACTTCGGTGGGTCTTTGTTTATTCACTAGACAAATCAGTCCCAATGGTCTAAAATAGATAAGTAAATGGCGATCATGGCGAAGTTGGTTAACGCACCGGTTTGTGGTACCGGCATTCCGCGGGTTCGAGCCCCGTTGGTCGCCCCATTTTAAATTATAAACTCACCACTAGGTGAGTTTCTTTTTTTCAAAAAACAGGAGGTTCCTATGAATACATTCATTAACTTAGCACTTATCTTAGAAATTAATGAAACAACATTAAAAGAAATTGAACACTTACTAGACCTTATTGAAAATTATCCCCTTGAAGTCAGCGTCACACATCCAGAAGAAGGCGATTATGAAGATTGGACAGAAGAGCCAGTTGAAAATACTGATCTATACTCACTCATCGACAAATTGGCTTATCGAGGTGCTTACGCTAACTTTAAACTAAAATTAGACGATTCATGGATTGAATTTAAACTCACAACAAACAATGAAGATGAACAAATTGTGGTTAATTTAGAATTCGACCAGGAAACATTACCAAAAGATATCAAAAAAACCGATGCGATTTTAAAATCAATCATCCGCCAAATTGATGCTTCCTTAGACTATATTTACATGTATGCTGATCATGAAGCACAATATCTTTATACTAAAGAAAGACTTCTTGAACTGGGATTCAACCCATATTCACTGCTTAAATTATTCGAAAGAGAATTAGTAGAAGCCCCATGGTATCCAGATGGACAAAGCCTAAGAAATCAATGAGCCTGAAAAGGTTCATTTTTTTATTGTCATTGTAAACCTTTTGATGTATTATAGTTTACAATGATGAAAAGGAGTACACCATGGACATACTGACATTACTAGAAAAAAACAAAGATATAACCCTCAGCGGAGAAACCATCGCCGAAGAACTTTCAATGACCCGAGCAAATGTTTGGAAAGAAATTACAAAACTTAGAAAACAAGGCTATGAGATCGTTGCGGCACCATCAAAAGGATATCAACTCACAGGATACCAAGACAACTTTTCAAAATTTATCTTAGAAGAAGGACTTAAAGGCATCAGCATTGAAATTTATGATACTTTAGCCTCCAGCAATAACCTTGCAAAAGAAAGCAATCAAATTAACAGACTCATCATTACCAAAAAACAAACACAAGGAAGAGGACGCATGGGAAAATCATTCCATTCACCTCAAAATAAAGGACTGTACTTTTCCTATGTGATTCAACCAGATTTACAACTGGAAATGGTCCCCTTAATAACCATCGCGGCAGCACTCGCCATACATAAAGCACTGCCAATCTACACAGACATTAAATGGTTAAATGACATCATGATAAATAATAAAAAAGTCGCTGGCATCTTAGTCGAAGGCGACATCGAACTTCAAACACAAAGCTTTAATAAAATTATTGTTGGAGTTGGCATCAACTTATTTAATTCTGAAATACCAAAAGAACTTGAAAATATCATGACCACTATCCAATCAAACACCAAAGAAACCATTGATAAACATAAGATTCTCATTACATTCATTCAGGAATTTAATAAACGCGTACAAGAAATTACTTTAAACAAAACAAAACTCATTAAGGACTATCGGAAAGAATGCATCACCATCAATAAAGAAATTGTTTTCGAAAACAAACTTTATACCGCAACAGACATCAAC
>CBDUDQ010000022.1:0-16009 GCA_965365985.1 uncultured Erysipelothrix sp.
TAGTACCTTCGCGCGTTCATGAAGGCGAATTCTATGCATTAGCTCAATCTCCACAAATTTTCAAACAAATGTTGATGATCGGTGGATTGGAACGTTACTACCAAATCGCGCGTTGCTTTAGAGATGAAGACTTAAGAGCAGATCGCCAACTTGATTTTACTCAAGTGGATATTGAAGCTTCTTTCTTGTCTCAAGATCAGTTTATGGAAATTATTGAGTCAGTTGTTGATAATGTTATGGTGAATGTCTTGGAAGAAGAAACACCTAAGTTTCCAAGAATCGCATTTGATGATGCTTTAAACGATTATGGATCTGATAAGCCAGACATGCGTTTCGAATTCTTATTAAAAGATTTTGGACCGCAATTTAAGAACACTGAATTTAAAGTATTTAAAGACACTTTGGATAATAATGGTTTTCTTAAAGGGCTTCACTTAAAAGGCAATGCTCAAGACTTTACGCGTAAAGTTGTTGATAAATATACTGATTTAGTTAAGGCATATGGTCTTAAAGGTTTGGTAGTTCTCAAAGTAGAGGAGGCTGGTTTCAGTGGTTCTGCTGCTAAATTCGTATCAGAAGCTGAATTTTCCGATTTAAAAGAAACTTATAATCTTGAAGTTGATGATGTTATTTTCATTGGTTCAGGTGAGTGGGAAGTATGTTCTACAGCAATCGGTGCACTTCGTTTAGCGTTGGCTAAGGAATATGACATGATTCCAAAAGATTCATTTGCTTATTGCTGGGTTGTTGATTTTCCAATGTTTGAAATGGGTGAAGAAGATAATCTAGTCGCAAGACACCATCCGTTTACAGCGCCTAAGGCGGAAGATTTAGAACTGTTAGATACCAAACCATTGGAAGTAAAAGCGGATGCTTATGACCTTGTATTGAATGGTTTTGAAATTGCAGGGGGTTCAATGAGAATCTATGACCAAGATTTACAAGAAAAAATGTTCTCAATGATTGGATTTACTAAAGAGGAAATTGATGCACGATTCGGTTTCTTCATCGATGCATTTAAATACGGAACCCCACCACACGGTGGTATCGCGTTTGGTTTAGACCGTTTTGCTATGGCTCTAACACATTCAAATACAATCCGTGATGTGATTGCGTTCCCAAAAAACGCTTCTGCCCGTTGTCCATTGACCAATGCGCCAACACTTGCTACTGATAAACAATTGAATGATTTGCATTTAATCATTGATCACAAAGAAAAATAATTTATTTTTGTCTCTAGAATGATATAATAGATACAGGTGGTGAAATTTAATGAGTCAAAAACAACAAGAATTAGCTGAAAAAATCGCAAGATTAAAAGCTTCAAAAGGAAAACAGGTTAAAGGAAATACCAACAACAGTAAAGATGATTTTTCTACACATCAAAATACTAATCAAAAGGTATCCAGCAAACCAGCCCCTGTTAAGAATATGAAAACAGTGAAGAATATATCTTCAGGTCGTAAAGGATAGAAACTAGAAATAGTTTCTGTCTTTTTTTTATTAGTGCATACTTAAATTAAGGGGGGGAATTTATGTTGAAAAATAGAAGAATAATGTATTTTTGTCAGATATCTGTTTTAATTTCTTTATTAGGTGGTTGTTCAGTTAAAACACCACACCTTGAGCACGAACAAATTGTCACTGTTCCGGACCTTACTCCAGAAGAAATTCCAGTTGAAGAGCAAACTCAAGACATTATTGAGGAACCTATAGATAATCCAATAGAGAAACCAGTAGAGATTCCTTTAGAGAAGCCAATTGAGAAGCCAATTGAGAAGAAAGACGAAAAACCAGAAGTAAACAGATTCATCGTTGGTAATCCTAATGATGTTTTGGTGTTGGTAAATAGAGAACGATTTCTACCAAGAGATTACAAACCTGATTTAGCATCATTTCCCAGTGGATACGCCATTAACGATAAGCAAAAGTTAAAGCCAGAAGTTGTTGAAGCCTTTGTAAGTATGGTGGATGCTCTAAAAGAAGAAACGGGTCTTGGCATGTTTGCGACATCTACATACCGCACATATGAATATCAAGAAAATTTATTCAATCGTTACGTTAGCAATAGAGGATATGACGAAGCCGTGCGCATTTCTGCATTGCCAGGTTCTTCAGAACATCAAACAGGCCTGACTCTTGATGTAGAGACTATAGCAGGAAACATGTTTAATTTTGGTTTAACAGAACAATCAAAATGGGTGGATCACAATGCTCACAGATTTGGGTTTATTGTTCGATACGAAGCGCAGTTTGAATCCATCACAGGATACAAAGCAGAACCTTGGCACTTAAGATTTATCGGAGATCATTCCAGTGCAGTATATGAATCAAAAAGACCTTTTGAAGAATATTATTTTAGTATTGGACTAAAATAGCTTTAAATTAGATTGAAATCTTGACAATACCTAGATGTTTATGGTATTATATTCAAGCAATAAGAAAGTAGAAGCACTCTTCTCACCTGATGATTCAATTCATGGGTAAAAGCTTAGGTCTATATTTATATAACCTTTGAGTGTGTTCTAGTATCTTTGATACAAGCACACTTTTTTATTGTCATCACAAAATGGAGGTGAATACTATTAGCAGAAGATACGGTAATGATCGTAGCAAACCCAAACCAGAAGATTTGATTAATGAGAACATCCGATTTAAGGAAGTCCTTGTTATTGGAGCTGAAGGGGAACAACTGGGAATACTTACACGAAGAGATGCTTTAAATAAAGCGTCTGAAGCGAATCTTGACTTACTGTGTGTTGCGCCAACAGCCAACCCGCCAGTTTGTAAAATTGTGGATTATGGTCGTCATAGATATGAAGCACAAAAGAAAGCCCGTGAAGCAAAACGTCATCAACACGTTACTCAAATTAAACCATTGCGTTTATCACCAGTAATTGATGTAGGCGATTTTGATACCAAAATTCGTCATGCCAGAAAATGGCTTGAAGAAGGTACAAAAGTAAAAGTTGACATGAGATTTAGAGGACGTCTAATCACAAGATTAGAAGTTGGTCGTAAAACAATGAATAAATTCATTGAAGAGTTAAAAGATATCGGTAGTGTTGACACTTATCCGAAATTAGAGGGAAATACAATGTCAGTTGTAATTTCTCCACTTAAGAAATAGAAGCAATTTAAGGAGGGCCTTGTAATGCCTAAAATGAAAACAAAACGTACACTAGCTAAACGTGTTAAGCGTACAGGAACTGGAAAATTAAAAAGACAACATGCTTATGTATCTCACTTTGCAGCACATAAGTCAAATAAACAAAAGCGTAAACTACGTAAAGGAACACTTGTATCACCAAGTGATTACAAACGTATCAAGCATTTGTTACAAGATTAAGGAGGCTTAAATTAGATGCCAAGAACAACAACAGCAGTCGCGTCACGTGCACGACATAAAAAAGTATTAAAATTAGCAAAAGGGTACTATGGTTCAAAACATACTCTTTATAAAACAGCCAATGAACAAGTGATGCGTTCATTACGTTACGCATACCGTGACCGTAAACAATTAAAACGCGAAATGCGCAAATTGTGGATCACACGTATTAATGCAGCAACTCGTCTAAATGACATGAGCTATAGCACATTTATGCACGGACTACGTCTTGCAGAAATTTCAATCAACCGTAAAATGTTGTCAGAAATTGCAATTCATGATCCAAAAGGTTTCACAAATCTAGTTGCTAAAGCTAAAACAGCCTTAGAAAATTAATCATGAAAACTGATGCCCGTAAGGTTTTGAATGAGCTATTGGTTGATATTTTCAACAGGATCTTGATAATAGAAGAACGTTATCATCGTGTCCACGGAGTCAAATTAACCATGAGCGAAATCCATACCCTTGAAGGCATTCAAAATTCAGATTCTAAGATGATGAGTGATGTGGCCAGCACTCTGAGAATAACTCAGGGAACATTGACGGTTACCATCAATCGACTCAGCCATAAAGGTTATGTGAATCGAACTCAAGATCAAAAAGACCGTCGTATTTATCGATTGGGATTAAGTGAAAAAGGCGAAGAAGTCATGGAAATACATAATAAATTTCATGAAGAAATGCTGGATCGTTTAATGTTGCATATCGACGATGATGAAGGCTCTTTGATTGAATCATTAGCACGAATAAACATATTTTTTAAAGAAATTTATGAAGTATAAAAAAATAACAGCCTATTGGGCTGTTATTTTTTGTATTAAACGCTTATATTTTAAATCAGCAATTTCCTTGTAAACGGGTTCATTATGAAATTTGTACATCATACAAGCCCACTGACACCACAAGATATGGTGAGCTATTTCATAAGAATCAAGTTTCTGATAATCAATTTCTGATAGGGAATCAAAATAATTGTCATAAAACAATTTTCTAAGATGTGGATCCATGATATCATTTTCCGTAATGAAACTCATGATATCAAAATAAGGATCATTATTCATTGCATACTCATAATCTATTAAGTAAGATTTTTTTTCTGTAAATAATAAATTTCCTTGGACCAAATCATTATGACATAAGATTGGGTTTTCAATTTCTAATCCTGCGAGTAGATTTCGATAAACACTCAAATCATAAATCGGATTGTCTACCTGAAACAAATCAAACTGATTTAGCACAATAAAAGTTTCATTCGAATGCAACTTGGCACCATGGAGTTTTTTTATTAATATGGCTGCACGTTCAATATACCGGTCGTGATACACATGAGCATTTTTGATAAATTTAGAAATTTTGATACCAGTTTCTGAATCATAATAAATTAATTCAGCGTCAATATCCAAAGGCTTAACTTTGTCTAATATATCCTGTTCATTTATATAATTAAATAAATGTTCATTTTCCTCCTTAGGTAATCTTAAAACAACAGTTTGAAGATTGGTCTTCACAGCATAGTTGTGATTCGTTAAGCCGGTTTCAATTTTTGTAATTTTTTGTACGTCTTGATCGAGTACTAGTTTGATAATTTGTTCTATTTTCATAGGCATAGTATAGCATATAAGGTATAATTCTAGCATGAGTCAAAGGAGTTTATTTATGAAAATTATAATCGCAACACAAAATCAAGGAAAATTAAAAGAATTTAAATCAGTTTTAGAGCCAATGGGTTACGAAGTCTTGTGTGCGTCCGATTTGGATTTTAACTTGGATGCAATAGTAGAAAACGGGAATACTTTTTCCGAAAATGCCCTTATTAAAGCAAACTATCTTCATGATATGAGCGGTTTAAAAGTCATCAGCGATGATTCAGGAATCATCATCGATGATTTACCTAATGAACTGGGTATTCGTTCAGCGAGATTTATGGGAGAAGACACCCCCTACTCAATAAAGAATGAAACCATATTAAAAAGACTTGAGACTATAGCATCGCCCAAAGCCAGCTTTCACTGTTCTATTGCATTAGTGGGAGATAATTTGGAAAAGACTTTTTCTGGTAAAGTTTTTGGAACAATAAAAAAAGCACAAGGTCATGGGGGATTTGGATATGATCCAATATTTTATCCAAACGGCAATGAGACTTCTTTTGCTTCAATGCCACTTGATGAAAAGAATAAAATATCGCATCGCGCTTTGGCGATAAAGAAGTTAGTTGCATATTTAGAAGCAGGAAAAGAATGAAAAAACTAATCACAACCTTAAGCATGATTTTTTTGATAATCGGTATTATGATCAGCAGTTTAGAATTCTTGAGTTTTAGAAAGTCTTATTTCCATAAAATGTACAAACAGTTAGAAGTGGCTGAAACCATTGGCATCACAGCAGCTGAACTGGACTATTCTACTGATTATCTATTGGATTACATCAATGATAAACATCAAGACTTGGATATTGATGTAGTGGTTGAAGATGAAAGTGTACAAATGTTCAATCAAAAAGAAAAAGATCATATGGTAGACGTTAAAGACTTGTTTCTGAGGGTAGATCAAATTAAGAACATTTTCCTTATAGTAGGGGTTCTTGGTATAATATTATCATTTGTTATACAAAAAAAATCTAAACTTATTTATTTTAAAAATAATCTAAAATATGCCATGATTGGTTTATTCTCGGTACTTGGTGCGATTGGCCTGTTTGCGTTGATCGATTTCTCATCTTTTTGGATTTTGTTTCATGAGACATTGTTCACCAATGATCTTTGGTTGCTTGATCCAAGAACCGACAGATTGATTATGATGGTGCCTGAAGCATTCTTCATGGGTCTTGTATATCAAATACTGGGATCCTTCGTTATTATATTTTTATTCATTTTCTCATTGTATTTCTTTTTAGATCGGAAGGTTAAATATGATTCACGTCGTACTATTTGAGCCCGAAATACCACAAAATACAGGAAACATCATGCGGACTTGTGCCAGCGCAGGCGCAAGTTTACATTTGATTGAGCCACTTGGGTTCATCTTTGATGAAAAACGGGTGAGGCGCGCTGTAATGGACTATGATTCACTGGTTGAGATTAAAAGACACATTGACTGGGAAACTTTCTTAAAGACTGTCAATGGCCCTTTATTCTATCTCACTCGATATGGGACTCATACCCATTCTGGTTTCAATTATGCTGAAATTGAAGAAGATATTTACCTTGTGTTTGGAAAAGAAAGTACAGGAATTCCTAAAGAGATTTTAAGGAAAAACTTGGACCATTGTTTCAGAATACCAATGAGTAAAGATGCCCGTTCAATGAACTTATCAAATGTTGTCGCAATTACAGTTTTTGAAGTTTTAAGACAAAAAGATTTTGAAGGCTTGTCTTTTTTCGAAGTTCAAAAGGGTAAGGATTTTCTACAAGAATGAGCAAAGTTAGAAAAATAATAGGCATCAGCGTTCTTGTTTTCTTTTTAACTCTTTTTTATGAAATGGCTTTGAAATCTAGAATTATGATTAAAATTGAATCAATACAAGAAGTTTTAACTTGGGTCCAAAACGATCAAAGTTATATGATGTCTTTTTTTAGAATTGTGATGTCATTCAGTTCAAATATAGGTCAAGGCATTCTTTCTTTGATTGCATTGATTCCATTTTCGTTTGTTGTTTTAGTGGCGCTTTGGTTTATTTTCTTATTTACAAAAGTTAAATTGCGTTATTTTTTTCATTTATCATTGATTTTAATTAATTTTATAATATTATCCCTGACGCTTATCTTTGCTTTTCAATCTCAAGATATCCCTTATGGCATCTCCTTGATGAATAATGCGGCTAGATTCACATTTATTATCAGTATAGTAGGGATTTTAATCGATTTAGTTCTAATTGTGCTCATCGCATGCGACATCGTTGAACTTGATAGAACTTTTTACTATAATGAAAAGGAAGAGGTGACATCATGATCGAAAACTTTAATGATTTTTTAAGTTTGATTTCTTTGTTGGTAATAATTTTCATGTGTCTTTTTGGTTTTTATAAACTCAATCAAAGTTTTAAGAAAGATGAAGCGGTAGATGAGTACTACCGTGACTTACTGTAATGTGTCAAAGTAAATATGCTAAGCAAGTTCAAAATCTTGAAAATATCAAATCACTTGGACCTTATTCTTTAGGGATTGCTGTTAATGGGCAATATTATATGTCGGGTCAAATTGCAATCAACGATCAAGGTGAATTAATATCTGGCGATATTAAAAAAGAAACTGCGCAAATTATTGATAATATTGAATTGATTTTAGAATCGGAAGACATGGATTTAAGTCATATGGTTCAAATGACAGTTTATTTGGATAACATGGATGATTTTATGGCAATGAATCAAGTTTTTGCTATTTATTTATCTCATCCGTATCCTGCCAGATCCTGTGTAGAAGTTCGTGCACTTCCAAAAGGTGCTAAAATAATGATTGATTGTATCTGTGTGAAAGGTCTGGTGTGGGAAGACAGCGATGAAGCTTGTGAATCCTGCTAAATAAAAAATGAAAACTATAAAAAATATTGAATTGAAACAAATAATAATGGTCTCATTGGGATCATTATTGTCTGCATTTGCGATTACAAACTTTGTTAGAATAGGAAATTTAATTCCTTCTGGCATGTCTGGGACATCACAAATCATCATCTTAGAAGCGAAGCGATTAATGAATGTTGATTTGCCATTTGGAATCATTTATTTCTTGTTAAACCTGTTTTTATTGAGTTTAGTATTTAAGAAACTCGGGAGAAAATTTCTCACGCTTTCTTTTATGCACGTTATATTGACCTCAATCTTAGTAAGTATCATCCCTTCATTTAATATTACTCACGATAAGTTTTTGATTCCGATTTTCGGGGGTATATTAAATGGCCTGGGATCTACTTTGGCTCTAAGGGCCAATGGATCAGCAGGGGGTACCGATTTTATTGCCATTTATTATTCTATTGTTAAGAATAAACCACAATGGGATAAAATCATGTTTTTTAATGGTGCTTTATTAATTTATTCTGGATGGACCTATAATTGGGACCTTGCATTCTATTCTATTATATATCAAGTTATCTCTACTAAAATTATAGAGAATTACCATGATCGTTATAAATTATCTTCTTTTAACATTGTTACTGAAATGCCGGATGCGGTGTGTACTGCAATCTTAAAATCAACCCGACACGGTATAACAAAAACAGATGGCGTTGGATTTTATCATAACCGTCCTAAAACTATTTTGTATATGGTCGCCAATGCTTTTGAAACACAAAAAATTATCGACGCAATAACTTTGATTGACCCAGATGCTTTTATTGAAATATCTTCGGTTGATAGAATTGAAGGAAATTACAGACAAAAGCCCCTAGAATAGAGGCTTTTTATTTTATTAGTTTGTTTTTGGTTTTTTTAATTCTTTAGTAATAAACGTTCATAAAACATATTGACGCAATCACCTTGATTTATTCGCATAACTTGTTTATACTTATATTACGATTATCAAGAGTTGAGGTAGAGGGTTAGCTCTATGACCTCATGCCAACCTGCAAATGCAAGGTGGTACAGCTAACAACGATACGCTTATACTGTTATTTATGAGCCTTGGTGTTGTTTGCTAGGACTTTTTTTTATGTCGTAAGAAAAGAGGCTAGTATGAATTATGTATATTTTACGTCTGAAAGTGTGACTGATGGTCACCCAGACAAAATTTGTGATCAAATCGCAGATGCAATCTTGGATGCTGCATTAACAGTAGATCCACACTCTAAAATGGCGGTGGAGGCTTCCATTAAAGATAATTTTATTTTGGTTTATGGCGAGGCAAAAACAAAAGCAAACTTGGACTATGCTCAAATTGCTAAAGACGTTTTAAAAGATATCGGCTATACAGAAGACTACGAAGTATTGCTAAAAGTTAAGGCGCAATCATCACAAATTAACGCAGCTGTTGTCAACGAAAAAGAAATGGGAGCGGGTGACCAAGGCATTATGTTTGGATATGCTTCAAACGAAACACCATCTTACATGCCTTTACCAATTCACTTAGCACATGCTTTGGCTAAACAACTCTCTGATTTAAAATTCGAAGAAAAAGTGTTATTGCCCGACGGTAAAACACAAGTTACAGTTGCTTACTTAGACGGTAAACCTGCATTTGTACATACAGTTTTAGTTTCAGCTTCACATGTTGAAAATGTGACTCAAGAAGAAATAAAATCTTTAATCATGGAAAAAGTAATCAAGCCAGTGATTGATCCATCACTCATTACGGATGAAACAAAATTCATCATTAACCCATCAGGTGCTTTCAGTATTGCTGGCCCGTTCTCTGATTCAGGAACAACAGGCCGCAAGATTGTGGTTGACAGCTATGGTGGTTTTGGTCGCATTGGTGGGGGATGCTTTAGTTCTAAAGATGCTTCAAAAGTAGATCGTTCAGCAGCATATTATGCACGTTTTGTTGCGAAAAGTATCGTTGCAGCAGGTCTTTGCGACAAAATTGAAGTTCAAGTTTCATATGCCATTGGTATGAGTGATCCTTTATCAATTCATATTGATACTTTCAACACTGAAAAAATTGAAGAAGAAGAAATTTTAAGAATTATCAAGAATAACTTTAACTTTAAAGTTGGGAATATCATTGAAGAGTTAGATTTATTAAAACCAATTTACAGAAAAACAGCTAACTTCGGACATTTTGGTCGCGAAGGCTTCACTTGGGAGAACATAAAAACACTCACAATTTAATAATGAGTGTTTCAATTTCCATTTTGTAAGTTTTTATCTGATATTCCATAGAGTAAGGTAGAGCATATATTTGACTTGCTTTTAATTCTAAATCTTTATTAATATAATTCTTGAACGAGGTCGTGAAATTTACGGCTTCGTTTTTTAATTGTCTTAGATAAGATTGACCTTTTTGATTCATACCCAATACTCTTAGTTGGGTAAGAGGAACTCTGGTTTCTTTTTTATTATTTAGCAAACATTGCATTAGTGTTCTTTGAATTCTGGAACGAGTATAACGTCTTGAGATGCATGATTCTACGATATTCTTATTAATATTCTTTAGAAATAAATTTTCGATGCCCTCATCCATAAGAAGCATTTTATTTAAATTATTTTGACTTAAAAGTGCATAACGAATGAGCGGTAAATAATCATCAAAATGATGTCCTTCAACTAAACTCATTGGAGTTGCCATTTCATAAGGCTCGTTTTCAAAGTAAGCTTTTCTTATTGCACTTGCGGAACTGATGGGTCCGCTTAAATTTTGATCGAGATAATTGTTTGTTCTTTGGATGGCGTGTGAAGTAATATTAGTATTTATTAGATTTTTTTCGTAAGCGTTTTTTAGTATATCATTTGAACCCAGTTGAGTTTTATTAATAGAATGAGCATAAGAATATCCCAGATTCATCTTATCCTTATTTAATTCTGGTAAGTCTGTTTCTTGGGGATTTTCTGCACCATAAACTATTGCTTCAACTTTTGCTAGTTTTAAAAGTTCAATACTGGCATACGCAAACTGCTCTGCTGCTTGAAGGGCATAATAGGTGGGGAGTTCAATAACTAAGTCTACACCGTTGTCCAGTGCCGCTTGAGTGCGCTCCCATTTGTTAATGATTGCAGGTTCCCCGCGTTGAACAAAATTTGGGGACATAACTGCCACGATGGTGTGATCGGGGTATATTTTTTTTGCTTCTTTTATATGATGGATGTGTCCATGATGAAAAGGGTTGTATTCTACAATGATGCCACAGGCTTTTAGTTTATTTTTCATAAGCTTAGTTTATCATGACTTTCATCAAAACACTATATAGAACCAACTGAAACATGTTACAATAGGACTATGTAAATGAGGTATATAGTTCATGAGATTAAGAAAAAAAGACTGGTCAGAAGAAGTTTTTGACATTTATAAAGATTATATGGTAACTGATTTTCAAACAATAAAAGGCAATTGGAAAAAAACTGTTGGTAAAGAACGTTTACACTTAGAAATAGGTGCAGGAAAGGGGGACTATTGGCATAAAATGGCTGATAAGAATCCGGATATAATCTTTGTGGGTATGGAGAAGGACTTCACAGCAAGTGCCATAGCCATTAAAAAACTGGAGAAACACCCTGGAGACAACAAGCGTTTCATACAAGATGATGCAAAAAAACTGGATGAAATTTTTGAAAAGCACGAAATTGATGTGATTCATTTAAATTTTTCTGATCCATGGCCTAAGATTCGTCATGAGAAAAGACGCTTAACTTATAAAGATAAATTGGACATTTATGAAGAAATACTCAGTGAAGATGGCGAAATTTGGATGAAAACAGACAATAAAGATTTGTTCAACTATTCATTGTTAAGTTTAGCCAATCATAATTTTAAATTGATTGATGTCGATGTTGATTTCAGATCACAAGAACAAGAAGATCCGATGAGTGAATATGAACGTAAGTTTGTTGATTTGGGTCAAGTAATCTATAGAGCAGTATGGAGGAAAAAAGATGTTAAGTAAAAAACAAATAACCTGGTTTAAAGATCTATGCGAGATTGATGGTGTCAGCGGTCACGAATTTGATATTGCACATTATTTAAAAACTGAATACGAAAAACTTGACGTTGACTCTGTATTTCAAGACAACTTGGGTTCTATCATGGCAGTGAAAAAATCAAAAAAAGAAAACGCAAAAAAAGTGATGATTTTAGCACATATGGATGAAGTGGGATTCTTAGTTAAGGAAATCTTAGATTCAGGTGTCCTAAAATTACATCCAGTGGGAGGATGGTTTTCCCAAACATTACTTGCCCACCGTGTTCGCTTAACTTTAAGAAATGGCGATAAGATTATGGGCGCAATTGGCTCTACTCCACCCCATATGATTCCTGCTGCTGATCGCTCTAAAGGAATTGATATTCCAGATATGGTGGTCGATGTTGGTGCCTTAAGTAAAGAAAACGCTTTAGAGATGGGCATCCAAATCGGAGATATGATTGTAGTTCAAGGAAATTTTGAAGAATTAAATGGGGGAAAACGCTTGTTAGCCAAAGCATTTGATAACCGATATGGTTGTGTTTTGGGACTTGACATTCTAGACCAATTAAAAGATGAATCCTTGGACTTTGATCTGTATGTTGGCGCCAGTGTCCAAGAAGAAGTGGGTTTGCGCGGCGCACAAACTATGACTCATGCTGTTAATCCCGACTTTGCAATTGTTCTGGATTGTTCACCTGCCAACGATGCATTAGATTCTAAGGCAATTGGTAAATTGGGTGAGGGTGTTTTAATTAGAATGATGGATGGTAACATGATTGCCAATAAAGACGTCATTTATGATTTTGTTGATGTATGTAAAGAACATGATATTAAACACCAGTTTTATTATTCAAATGGTGGAACCGATGCAGGGGCAGTCCATAAAAATGGGATGGGTGTTAAAACACTTACTTGTTGTTTGGCTGCCAGAAGCATCCACACCTCAAGTTCAATTCTTGATGTGAGTGATTATCTGAGTGCGAAAACTGCTTTAAACTACTTTCTTAAAGAAAAAATAAGGGGGTGACCTTTGATTGAAAAAAATAGGACTAACCGCACTGTGCTTGATCTTATTAAGTGGATGTACTATTAACAAGACAACTGATGAGATTTTACAAAATTCATTGGGTCGTCCACTACCAATGGGACTCAATCAGAATAAAGGGCTTTTCAAATATTATATTTCTCCTGACATGGGTATCAAATCAGCAAATAACATTTCCAGTGTAATTAAAATTGGTGACAGTGATATCATGTTGCGCTTAAATGTTTCGAATATTATTAGTAAATATTATAATGCCGAAATGAAATATGAATTTGCCGAAGAAGAAGGCGTAGCACGTTATGAAGGAACATACTTAGATAGAGAAGATGTTCGTCAGTTTTATGTCTTGTATGAAATTGATATGAAAGACAAGAAAGCCGTCGTTTTAGAAAATGAAGCAGTTGCTTTAATGGGGCTAATATCATCAGTCGAATACGATTATGTTCTATCAAGTATGATGACTATTATGCGATCTGTGGATGTTGTTGAGAAATCGGTTGTTTCACAATACTCAAATAAAGAAGTCATAGAATATAATTCTTTCCATGAAGAGTTTTTCGAACAAAAAATACCTGAATCTGGAAGTTTGATTGACATGTACAATCAACTTCATCCTGATGACAAAATAGAACAAGAAGGAGGACTTAACGATGATTCGTAGAATAGTGTCCATGTTATTTGAAGAAGAAGAAATAACAGAAGATTTTGAAGAAAATGTAACTGAAGAGGCAATTGAAATACCTGCAATTTCGGTAATTAAAGCAAAAGATAAAGAAAAAATGGTGGCGACTGAATCTAAAGCAGTACAGTCTCCTGAAACACAAACAAATATAAACCCTGATGTTAAAAAGAAATCTCTCATGATTTCAATTGACGAAGCTGAACAAAAACAAGTTGCAAAGAAAGTGATGAACCCTGAAGTTGCGGAACCAAAAAAAGTTACAGCATACCAACCTCAAGACATCATATCTCCTATTTTTGGAGGGCCTAAAGTTGCATCTAAGCCTCTTGAAACTAGAAAACCTGAGAGCAGCAAATCAAGACGTCCTTTAACTGAAATTATCAGTCCAATGTACGGTAGAGTTGAAATCGAAAATGCTCGTGAAACCATCTCACCGGACTTAATGAATTTAGATTTAGTTGATATTTTAAGTTCAAGACCTTCTAAAGGTGAAGAAGTACAGGCAAGCTTATATGAACTTTTAGACGGGTTTGAAGATGAAAAATAGAACTTTATTTTTTGTAGGAATTAAGGGTACAGGAATGGCGGCTTTAGCCAGAATTTGTTATAAATTAGGGTATGAAGTCAAAGGTTCTGATATTGATAACCATTTCTTTACTGAGGATGAATTGCGTCTTTTGGAAATTCCTATTGTTGATTTTAGTGCCATTAACATTCAAGATAACATGACTGTTATTCTTGGAAATGCGTTTGATGACTCTCATGTGGAAGTAAAGGCTGCCAAAGAAAATGATACCGTAACTGTTTATCGCTACCATGATTTTTTATCGAAACTTATGAAAGATCACAGAAGCATTGCGGTTAGTGGATCACATGGTAAGACCACCACCACCACTCTTTTAAGGGACATGTTGTCTTATACTAAAGAAACTGGATATCTGATAGGAGATGGACGCGGTGACTTAATGCCTGATGATGAATATTTCGTCGTTGAAGCATGTGAATATCGCGGTCATTTCTTGTCTTACCATCCTGATGTTGCAATCATGACCAATTTTGAAATTGACCATGTTGATTTCTTCAAATCAGAAGCTCAATATCTTGAAGTGTTCGAAGAATTTTCAAAAAATGTAAAAGAATTACTTATTATATGGGGAGATGACCCTCACTTTAAAGATATGAAATTTCATCAAAAGGTTTGGACTTATGGATTCAATGAAGCGCACACGGTCAGTGCCCAAAATGTCATTCAAACAACACAACATTCAGAATTTGATGTTTACCATAATCAAGTTTTCTATGCTCATTTCAAATTACCTATTGTTGGAAATCATATGATTTTAGATGCTTTATCGGTTATTGCTGTGGGCATCTATGATGGTATTGAATCGATTGATATTGAACGTGGATTGAATCAATTTAAAGGGGCGAAGCGTCGCTTTGTAATTGAAGAAGGAAAAGAAAACATTTATATAGATGATTATGCACACCATCCATCGGAAGTGAAAGTAACCATTGAGGCAACAAGAACGCGCTATCCTGATAAAAAGATAGTCGCAATTTTTAAGCCTCATCGAGTGGGTCGAGTATACTACTTTGCTGATAAGTTTGCTGAAACATTATCAATGGCAGATGAAGTGTGTTTAATGCCATTTACCAGTATTGATGATAAAGAAGAAGGCATTGATATTGATATTTATTTCTTGAAAGATATGATAAAAGGGGCGCATGTTGTTGAGGAAGCTGATGAGTCAGTTGATCTTCTTGAATCATTTGCTCCTTGCGTTTACCTGTTTATGAGTTCAAAAGATATCTATGATTTTAAAGATTTGGTGAAAAAACGTTTCAATGATTGAAAACACTTTCATAAAAAGTTATAATTGATAGAGAGAGGTGATTTTAATGGACGATTTATTGGCGATGCTGAGTGAAGTTGCAAGAATTTTACTGCCAATTGTTGGCGTAATAGTTTTAGTATTTTTGGCAATATTTATTTATAATCTAATAAAAGTTATTAAAGTGATACCAAAAACTGTCGAATCTGTTAATGATCTGATAGTGAATGCGACTGAAAAAGTCGACCAGCTTCAAGGTCCACTGGACACGATAAAATCTGTATCATCAACAGTAGAAAAAGTTAATACATCTGCGGTTGGTATAGTGGGTTCTGCTGTACAATTTGGTTCTAAAAATTCTGAGGCAATCATGTCTTGGGGTAAAGAGTTTTTCGATAAAAAGAAAAACAAAGATTTAAGCAAAGAAAGAAAACATAAAGAAAAAGAAGAGGAGGATTTTGGTATTTATGAATAAATATGATGAGATTTTAAATGAATTGGTTTATGAAATTGATG
>CBDUDQ010000023.1:0-15340 GCA_965365985.1 uncultured Erysipelothrix sp.
GAAGACCGATCAGTGTGAGTTCTTATGATGAGAATACATTGACGATTCTTTATAAAGTTGTGGGTAAGGGAACGGATGCCATGACCGAACTTAAAAGTGGGGATGTTTTAGATGTCTTGGGTCCTTTGGGTAATGGGTTTAAATTGGATTTCCTGAAAGATAGCAACGAAAATAAAGTGTTAATTGTAGGGGCTGGAATTGGGATTGCGCCATTGTATGAATTGGCTTTGAAATTAAAAGAGATGGATGTTGTTATGGATATTTGTTTGTCTTTTAAAACTGCATCCGAAGCTTATTATGTTGATAAGTTTAGTGCATTGGGGAATGTGTTTATCAGTACGGATGATGGTTCATTGGGTATGAAGGGGTATGCTGAAGATTTAGTGAAGACTTTGGGTGTTTCTTATTCAGCTGTGTTCTCTTGTGGTCCTCGAATTGTTTTGTCTTTTGTTCAAGAATATTTCTCTTTAATTAAACATGTTTATGTTTCTCTTGAAGAAAGAATGGCCTGTGGTTTTGGGGCTTGTTATGGATGTGATACCAAGGACAAGAAAAAAAGAGTGTGTAAAGAGGGTCCTGTGTTTAATTCTCATGAGGTGGCAATATGAACCGATTGGCTGTTAACTTACCCGGTTTAAAGCTTAAAAATCCCATCATTCCTGCAAGTGGTTGTTTTGGATTTGGTGAGGATTTCGCACCTCATTATGATTTATCTCTTTTAGGTGGCATTATGGCTAAAGCGGCCACTTTAGAGGAGCGTGTAGGGAACGCATTACCGCGTGTTTGTGAGACCAGTTCTGGAATGCTTAATGCCATTGGGTTAAAGAATCCGGGTCTTGAAATTATCATGAATGAAAAGTATCCCTTCTTAAGACAGTTTGATACAGCGATTATTGCCAATGTGGCGGGATCAAGTGAAGCAGAATATATTGAGATTTGTCGTATCTTGAACTCCAGTGATTTGGTGGATGCGATTGAGCTTAATATTTCTTGTCCTAATGTTTCAGAAGGGGGAGTTGCTTTTGGTACAAATGCAAAGGTAGCTTATGAACTGACTAAAAAGGTGAAGGCTGTGTGTCAAAAGCCAGTTTATGTTAAGTTGACTCCCAATGTTACGAACATTGTTGAGATTGCCAGGGCAGTTGAGGCGGCCGGTGCTGATGGCATTTCAATGATCAATACAGTCACATCAATGCGCATTGATGTGAATACCAGAAAACCAATCTTAGGGAATAAGACTGGTGGTTTGTCTGGACCTGCAATCTTCCCTTTGGCCATTCGAATGATTTACGATGTTTCAAGAGCGGTGAAGATTCCCATTATTGGTATGGGGGGCGTATCCAGTGTGGATGATGTCCTTGAAATGATGATGGCAGGTGCCAGTGCAGTCGCAATTGGAACTGCCAATCTGTATGACCCATTTATTTGTCCAAAATTAATAGAAGGATTACCAAAGAGAATGGATGAGCTTGGAATAGAGAGCCTTCAGCATTTAATTGAAGAAGTAAAAAGAAATAGTATTGTTGAATGAGAAGTTAATTTAAAATTATGTAAGACATCAAAAGTGATTGGTGTCTTTTTTAGTGTGTTATATTTATTATTAATGGGTATAAGTGATAAAATAAGGGTAGAAGAATGAGGCTTATGATCTCTATTTCTATTTCTATGGTTTATTTTTTTCAGGAGGCCATCATGGTCAATGATAAGCAAGAAAAAATATGGACTTTATCTCCTCAGGATGCCTTAAAATCGCTTGATTCTTCTTTTGAAGGGTTGACATCTTTACAGGCAAAATCTTTGCTTGAGCTATATGGTCCCAACAGCATTAAGTCTAAGAAGAGACGGTCTGCTTTTTTCTTATTTTTAAGTCAGTTTAAAAATTCAATTATCATTATTTTATTGATTGCGACTGTGGTATCGGGGATTACTGGTGAATGGGTTGATGCTTCGATTATCTTATTGATTGTATTTGGGAGTGCTGTATTGAGCTTTTTGCAGGAGTACAGTGCGGGGAATGCGATTGAGAAATTGCGTGATCAAGTGATATCAAAAACGAGTGTCCTAAGGGATGGCGTTTTGATTGAGGTGGATTCGAGTGTTTTGGTTCCTGGGGATCTTGTTGTTTTGTCTACGGGAAGTTTGGTTCCGGCTGATGGTTTGATTCTTTCCAGTGATCATTTATTTGTCAATCAGTCCATGTTAACGGGAGAAGTTTTGCCTTGCGAAAAGCAATCTTGTGTGCTGGATGCCTCTTCGAGTATTGAGTCGCGTATCAATTGTGTTTATATGGGGACCAATGTTCAAAATGGGAGTGCTAATGTACTCATCAGTGGTACTGGACACAATACGGAATATGGTAAGATTGCTGAGCATTTGAATCTTCGTCCTCCTGAAACTGAGTTTGAGATGAGCATTCGTCGTTTTGGTTATTTATTGAGTAAAGTGATGTTAATTTTAACTTTGAGTGTTTTTGCGATTAATGTGTATTTTAAGAGACCTGCCATTGATTCTTTGTTGTTTTCTGTTGCGCTGGCAGTGGGGATTACACCCCAGCTGTTGCCTGCAATTATCAGCATTACCTTATCTATGGGTTCTCGTAAGATGGCTCACGGTGGGGTCATTGTGCGTCGTTTAAACTCTATTGAGAATTTTGGAAGCATGGATGTATTTTGTACTGATAAAACAGGGACTTTAACGGATGGTGAAATTCGTTTTGATGGGGCTTTGGATTGTGATGGCAATGAATCTTTTGACGTTTTGAAATTGGGTTATATTGTTGCCAAATATCAAGAAGGGATGGCAAATTCTATTGATCAAACCATCTTAGCGACTCAAGATGTGGAAACATCTGGGGTTGAGAAGATTTTTGAGATTCCTTTTGATTTTATCAGGGCAAGAATGAGTGTTGTAGTAAAAGAGAATGAAGATTTCCATCTAATCACAAAAGGCGCATTTAATAAAATTATTTCGATTTGTTCTCATATTGAAGTGAATGGTGACTTGGTGTTTTTGGATGATCAAATCTTAGAAAAAATAAATTCTGTATTTGAATCTAAGAGCAATGAGGGCATTCGTTTGTTGGGTGTGGCTCAAAAGAAACTGTTTCAAAAGGAAAACTATAGTGTTGAAGATGAAAGTAAAATGGTTTTTAAAGGATTTTTATTGTTGTTTGATCATCCCAAGGAAGATATATTAGAAACCATAGGAATGTTGAAAAACAAGGGAGTTAGTTTAAAGATTTTAACGGGTGACAATCAATTGATTGCGGTTCATACTGCTAAAGCGGTGGGGATTGAAATTCTTGGGGTCATGAGTGGTTCTGAATTGATGACTTTAAGTGATAATGCATTATTAAATAAAATTGAGAAAACGAATCTATTCGTTGAGGTGGATCCAAATCAAAAAGAACGCATCATCATGGCTTATAAAAAGCGGGGTCATGTTGTGGGTTATATGGGGGATGGCATCAATGATGTTCCTGCACTCCATGCGGCAGATGTGAGTATTTCTGTTGATAATGCAGTGGATGTGGCGAAGGAGTCTGCGGACTTTGTTTTGATGGAAAAGAGTTTGTCTGTTTTAAACTACGGTATTGATATGGGGAGAACCACTTTTTCAAATACTTTAAAATATATTCTGGTTACGACCAGTGCTAATTTTGGGAATATGTTCAGTATGGCAGGGGCGAGTTTATTCTTACCTTTCTTTCCGCTTTTATCTAAGCAAATCTTAATGATTAATTTCTTAACTGATTTTCCTGCTATTAACATTGCCAGAGATACAGTGGATGCTGAAATATTGGAAAAACCAAGACGTTGGGATATTGATTTTATCAAGCGATTCATGATTATCTTTGGTTTGATCAGTTCTGTTTTTGATTATTTAATATTTTATGTTTTGTTTGTTTTGTTTAAAACCAATCCTGAAATATTTAGGAGTGCTTGGTTTACTTTTTCAATTTTAACTGAATTGGTGGTCTTGTTAATCATGCGCACTCGTAAACCGTTCTTTAAGAGTAAACCTGCGCCTGCGCTGCTATATGCTTCTTTGGCAGTCGCGATCATTACGTTCTTGTTGCCGTACATAAGCCCCATCAACACGTTTTTGAGTATTGAGCCGGTCAGTCTCTCAATCATGCTGTCTCTTTTTATCCTATTGGCTTTTTATGCTTTATTAACAGAAATTGTGAAATACTACTTTTATAAAAGAAACTAGAATGGAGTGACAATGATGGCAATTGAATTTAAAGGAAAAATAATTGAGGTGAATGATCATATTGTAGTTAGGTTACCTGAAGAACTTAATGAGGGATTGCCTTCTAAGGGAATGGTGATGGTTGAGGGAACAATAGACGATCATGAATTTACTTTGCCGCTAGAACCAGATGGCTTCTTTGGTCACTGGTTAGAACTAAATCAAGATTTGGTAGACCAATTGGAAGACAAAGAACTGTATTCTTTTTCAATCAATCCAATAGAAGAGTGGAAAGCGCCACTGATTCCAAAAGATATCTTAGATGAAATTGAATCGGAGGGCGTATCTTTAGAATGGGATGATGTCACTGTTAAAGCGAAGTGGGATTGGATTCGTTGGATTCGTTTTACTAAAAATCCTGAAACCAGAGCGCGTCGCATTGATATCATGTGCTCTAAGCTAAAGAACGGTGATAAGCGTCCTTGTTGCTTTGACCGTACTCGATGTACCGTTACTGAGGTTTCTAAATCAGGTAAATTAGATATCAATCTTTAAAATGAAAAAAAACATCACTCATTTAATTCGAGTGATGTTTTTCTTAGTCTGTGTGTACTTTCATATCGTTTTTCATGTGGAATAATAAATCAAGAACACTTGGATGGTAGGGGACGAATTCTTTGAACTTAATCATTCTTCCAATTTCATTTTGACTTGCCCACTTTACTCCTTCTACTTCAGTTTCTTGAAGGGTCATTTGATTGATATCTATATCAAGTTTAACTAAATAGAAATCATCAAATCCTTCATTAAAATTAAATGTGAGGGAGGGTCTTATGTCTTTGAGGGATATTGATATTCCGAGTTCTTCTTTTATTTCTCTTTCTGCGGCTTGTCTTGAATCTTCGTTTGCTTGAACACTACCACCAACACTAAAATCCCAAAGTTTAGGATAGAGTGATTTGTTTATATTTCTTTTTTGAATGAGCATTTGATTGTTTTGATTAAAAAAACAAACGTGAACAAGCAATCGATATTGATCTTCTAAGAGTTTGGTTTGCGCATCTATTGTTTTACTGAGCTTATTGCGGTCTTTGTCATATAGATCCCAAGTTTCCATTTAAGTTCTCCTTTTCTCATTTCTTCTGTCTTTAATGTATCACAAATTGAAGGGTATCATTCATATCCGTACCTTCATTAATTGAACCTTTGTATAATTAATACAGTATAAAAAGTAGGAGTACGATATGAATATCAACAAGGGTCAATCTTTACATACATTCAATGAGGTGTATGGCATTACTGTGAATGCTTTTAGGTCTATTGGAAAGTTTTCTAAGGGCAAGAAAAGTGGTTTATTAACAGATGAGTTTATTGAAAGAATTATGTTAGCAGTAACGGAGGTTAATGCGTGTCCTGTTTGTTCGTATGGACATACTAAAATGGCTTTGGAAATGGGTATGAGTTTAGAGGAGATTGAAAACATTCTATCTGGTAACTATGTAAACGTGCCGACTGAAGAATTGCCAGCGGTCTTGTTTGCTCAGCATTATGCTGAAGCTAGAAGTAAGTATTCTCAAGACAGTTTTAATCGTGTCATAGAAATATATGGAAAAGAGAAGTCTGATGCTGTTTTGGCTACCATTCGCATGATTATGTTTGGTAATGCTTATGGGATTCCTTGGGGTTCTTTCTTTAGACGTTTTAAGGGTAAAGGGGATCCAAGAACATCTCTCGGCTATGATTTAGGGATTGTGTTATTGAGCTTTATATTTATCCCATTAGCTTTAGTTCATGCTTTATTCAAAAATTTGCTTAAACTTGATTAAATATTCTTTTATGCTTATTTTATTTCAAAAGGGCCAATTAATGTAGTACCAATAGTCATTATGATATAATTAAATAAATAGCAGTGCTCTAGAATTTCTGATAATAATCAAGATTGAAATGATAATGTTTTTTTATAAAGAGGCTTTTATTATTAATTCATCTGATAATTATCTGTTTAGAGAAGATCAATATAAAACAAGGAGGCAAAATTATGCGCTTAGATAACAGAAGAAGAAGTACCAACGTCGAGGACAGACGTGGAATGGGTATGGGTGGTAAAGGTGCCATCGGGGGTGGTTTGGGAATTGTATTATTCTTAATCATCAGTTTATTGGGTGGTGACCCGGGTGCGATCTTAAATAATACCAATATCATGAATCCAGGCTCAAACGTTGAGTATGTTGAAACGGCTAAAGATAAAGAGTTGGCTGATTTTGTTTCTGTGGTACTGGGTACAACGGAGGATGTTTGGTCAACGGTCTTTAATGAAATGGGTTATGAGTATACAGAACCGACTTTAGTTTTGTTTAAAGATCAAGTTCAGTCTGCTTGTGGTGTTGCGGGTGCTTCTACCGGTCCGTTTTACTGTCCGGGGGATTCTAAACTATATATTGATTTAAGTTTTTTTGATGAGTTGAGTACGCGATTTAAGGCGCCAGGTGATTTTGCGATGGCGTATGTTATAGCGCATGAGGTTGGACATCATGTTCAAACTCAGTTTGGTGTGACAGAACAATTGAATAAGGCAAGACAAAATCTATCTCAAACAGAATTTAATAAAGTCTCTGTTCGTTTTGAGCTTCAGGCTGACTATTTGGCGGGTGTTTGGGGGAACCGTGTTCAAGGTATGGGATTGCTTGAAGCGGGTGACATTGAGGAAGCATTGGTTGCTGCGAGTGCAATTGGTGATGATCGCATCCAAAAAGAAGCGCAAGGTCGTGTTGTTCCGGATAGCTTCACACATGGAACGTCTGAACAACGTCGCGGTTGGTTATTAAAAGGATTTGAAACGGGTAACTTAGATAATTGGGATACCTTTAGTATGGCTGATTAAACAAGAAAAGGAGGGGGATTTGAATGTTTGGTAGAAAGAAAAAAGTTGAAATTATTTGTGATTTAGATTTAGAAAAATATTTGGGTGTTTGGTATGAAATTGCCAAGATGCCCAGTAGCAATCAAATGGGCTTGGATAATGTGAGTGCGAAATATTCTCTTAAAAAGAATGGTAAGATTCGAGTTCATAATATCGGGTTTAAAAATCGAAAGAAAAAACAAATTACAGGAACTGCTTGGCTTAGAGATGAGTCTTGTAAGGGTGGCTTGAATGTTCGTTTTTTCTGGCCATTTAAGGCTGAGTATAATGTGATTAAGCTGGCTGAGGATTATCGTTATGCTGTGGTCATGGGTAACAGTAAGTCTAAGGTTTGGATTTTGAGTCGTTCTCATAAATTAAATAATAGAGATTATAAAGAGATTCTTAATTATCTTGATGATCACGGTTTTAAAACAAGAAAACTTATTGAAACTAAACAGGACTCTGGCTTATTTAAGTGAAATTCTTAGAGCTCTTGCTTGAAAAATCCAAGCTTATTGGATTTTTCATTATCGTTTTGTTTGCAATTCATTTAATTTTTGATAAAATTAAATGGCAGTTCTATCCTTTATATTTTCTTGTTTTAATTTATCTAGTGATGGTTATTTTTAATTATATTAATATTTTATCAATAACAACACGGGGGTCTAAATGGCTCTTGGGTATGGGAGGGTTTCTAGTGCTGAGTTCATTGTCTTTGAATGCGATATTTCCGACTGATTCAGTGGCGATTCCCAGTGGTCCTTTTAAGATTGGAACTCAAACTTTTGAATTGACGGATAAAAATCGTATTGAGGCGTACTCTGATAGTATGGATTCTCCTCGTAAAATAAAGGTTCAAGTTTGGTATCCGACTGATAATGTTGAGAACCTTAATAGGGTTAAATGGATTTCTGAAGGTAAAACATTGACGCGTCAGTTGGCTAAGAGCATGCATGCCCCTTATTTCTTATTGGATCATTTGGCTGACATTGATTCTAATTCCTATGAAGATGCGCTTATCAGCAACGCTTTTGAATCTTATCCAGTGGTGGTCATATCACACGGGTGGAAGGGATTTAGGGAGCTCCATACTGATTATGCTGAGGCTTTGGCTTCGAATGCTTACATTGCAATTTCTATTGATCATACTTATGGGTCTCAATATGTTTCTTTTGAGAATGGTGAGGAAGCGTTTTTAAATAAAGATGCGCTGCCCAGTATCGTTTCTCCCAGTCAGTTTAATGATCATGCCAACCAGTTGGCAACAACCTATGGGGATGATGTTAAATTGGTTTTGGATGATTTACCTAATTTAAAGCTGAACCTTGACTTAAACAGGATTGGTTTGTTGGGTCATTCTACGGGTGGTGGGGGTGATGTCTATGCTTCGACTACTGATAAAAGGGTGAAGGCTCTTTTAGGGTTTGATGCTTGGGTCAATCCGCTTAAACCTGAAACGCTTAAAAAAGGTTTGAGTATGCCTGCTTTATTTGTTAGAAGTGAGCAGTGGGGTAAGGGTCCGAACAATAAGGCTTTGGATACTATCATAAAAAATTCTGATCAGTCTAGTTTCTTACAAATGGATGAAACCAAACACGTTGATTTTTCAATGTCCTATATGATTTCTCCTATATTGGAGCATGTTGGATTTATTGGTAAGTTGGGTGGCGAACAATCGTCTGAAATACAAAAACGTTTGATATTGGATTTCTTCAATCAAACATTGAAGCGTGATGAACCTTATTCAAGTGAATTTTTAAAGGCAATTATTAGTGAATATGATGCAGTAAATCTTGTAAAGGGGTATGAATGAGGATGGAGGGCGAGAGCCTTCTTTTTTTTTCTCTTTCTTGGGGTTATGAACTTCTTTTTTATGAACTCAAAACTATGTTTGGCATCTTGTTTCAGTGGCTTGAGCTTTAGATTGTATATTTATTAAAATTGTAAAAATAAAGTGGAAATATCTTTAAATAGGGGGCATTATTAAGTTTAATGATGCTTTTATTGTTTGCTTATGTATATTAAAGGGGCTATTAATGGTATGATTTTGATTAAAGAACAATATAATTCTTATGGATGAATATTTTATTTTTCTCGTTTAGATTATTTTGCTTAATAAAAGAAAAATATTATATTGAAACATAGAAATTGATTATTATAAAGGGGTGTAATTATGGATCTGTTAATTGTCAGCGGAATGAGTGGTTCTGGTAAAAGTACGGCCATGAATGCACTTGAAGATTTGGGTTATTTTTGTATTGATAATTTTCCTGCGTCGCTTTTACCTTATATTTCTAAGGTAGTTCAAAATTATAAGGCGCTTAACCAGCATGTTGCCATTACGTTGGACATTCGAAGTTTGGAAGTTTTAGATGACATACCGGGTGTATTTGAAATGCTTGATGAAGAAATTGTTAATTACCAAACTATATTTTTGGACAGTGGTAATGAGGTTCTTTTGAGACGGTTTAAGGAAACACGAAGAAATCATCCTTTAATGTCGAGTAAGCGGGTTGATCTTGAGCGTGGTATTGAGCTTGAGCGTGAGTATATGGCCGATGTAAAAAATGTCAGTGATTATATAATTGATACATCAATGGATGGGACTGCACAACTCAAGCAAAAAATTAATTTATTGTTTGGTGATGGGGTTAAGGAGAAACTACAATTGAATTTGGTTTCTTTTGGCTTTAAGCATGGGATGTTGCAGGATGCTGATTTGTTGTTTGATGTGCGTTGTTTGAGCAATCCCTATTACGTTCCTGAGCTCAGACATAAAACAGGTTTGGATCAGGAGGTCCGTGATTATGTTATGGGTGCTGAGGTGGCTCAAGGTTTATTTAAGCATATCGAAGATTATTTAAAATATTCTTTGCCATTATATAAGTTAGAAGGTAAGTCTCAGCTTGTTGTGGGAATTGCGTGTACTGGGGGTAAACACCGTTCAGTTACTTTTGCTAAGTTATTGGGTGAAGCACTTGAGAATGAGGATGTGCTCATACAGGTTCATCACAGAGATATTTTAAGAAAATAATAATTATAATTTAAAAATAAGCATGGGCGATATCATATAAAATCGACTGTGCTTTCTTTATTAAATTGAGAAAAAACAGATTGAAGTTTTATTTTGTTGGATTAAAAGGGGAATGGTATGATGAAAAAAACATTGAATATAAAAAACATTTTAATGGATTCTTTTAGAAATATTTATGATGTGGGGGTTTATTTATTATTATTTGAGCTTGTTTATAAGGGTCTTATTCTAATATTATTTAAACCAGTTTTAAATGTGATCGTGTCTTTGTTTATCAGGGCGGGTGGTTATGAAGTCTTGGTAAATGGGGATATCTCGAGGTTCTTGTTCAGCTTTTCTGGGGTCTTGATGGTTTTAGTTGTTATGGTGACTTCTGTGGTGCTTGTGTACTATGAGTTTACTGTCATCATATTAATTTTAGAACAAAGTAAGAAAAAACAAGAAATCAAACTTTTAGAACTGACACAAGAGGCTTTATTGAAACTTCAAAATGTCATTCAAATCAAACAGATGGGTTTGGCTTTGTATATATTAATTTTACTTCCTATATTAAATATTGGGATTCAGTCTGCTTTGGTTCCGACTTTATCAATTCCTGATTTTGTTATTGGGGAGTTGGCTAAGTATCCTGGAAGTGAGTATTTGTTTGTTTTCTTGGGTTTAATTTTATTAACGTTATTCGCTAAACTATTCATTGTATTGCCTGTAATGATTCTAGAAAATAAATCTTTTAATGAGGCTTCTAAAAAAAGTTTTAGGGTCATCAAGGGTGAGGGATTTCAGATAGCATTCACCATTTTTATTGGTTTGGCTTTGTGACTCTTGTTTAGTGATTTGCCTTTCATGATTTTAGAGAATGTGCAATTTATTGTTTTGAGAATTCTAAGATGGTTTTCTAATATTTCTATGACTCTTTTTACTTTGCTTATTTCACCTTTTATTTTGGCGATCAGCTTGAGTGTCTATTATGATTATATTAGAATCGGCCAATTGTCTGTGGGTGAGATAAAAGAAAATATTCCTTTGGGATTTGTCAGTAAGAAGGTTTGGTCAGTTTTGGAGATTGTTTTTGCTTTTATACAAAAGGTGATTTCAAAAGTAAGAGAACATGTTAAAGTGTTTTTACTGGTTGCTTTGGTTTTAACAATAATTTTTAATGTTTATTTTGAAGAAAGTATTTCTCCCATCTATGACAAGCAACTTTTAGTGGGCCATAGAGGGGGCGAGTATGGGGTTGAGAATACCATTGATACCATTTTATATGCGGGTCTTAATGGGGCTGATTATGTTGAGATGGATGTCTTGTTGAGTCTTGATAACATTCCGGTTGTCATTCATGACAACAATCTTAAGCGTCTTGGGGGTGTTTCAAAGAACATCAGTGATCTCACTTATGAGGAAATATCACAAATAAAAATCAAAGGTGGGGGTAAAGAATCCAACATTCCCTCACTTACTGATCTGGCAAGGGCTGTTAAGGGTAAAACTAAATTGTTATTGGAGTTTAAAACTCATGGTAAGGAACAAGTCAGTATTGTTGATAAAGTAATGGAAATTCTTGATGATGAAGGAATTCTTGAAGAAACAATATTTCATACATCTGAAGAAGATATCATAAAGGAATTTGGTGAGAAGCATCCTGATTTAACAATGGGTTATGTCTTTATAGGTACCATTGGAAATTTAAGTTCAAGCAAGATGGCTAAAATGCCCATTAAGTTTATCAGTGCTGAAGAATCATTAATCAGTAAAAACCTTCTTAAGGCAGCGCATCGTGCAGATGTTGCGGTGTATGCTTGGACGATTAACGATGATTATAAGGCCAAGCGTTTGTTTGAGTTGGGTGTGGATGCTGTGATTACAGATTATCCAGTTGAAATGGTTCCGCTAAGGGATGAGTTCATTGAATTCCATGAGGATTGGGATTTTCTAGAATGACAAACGAAAGCATTAAAAAAGGATAAATCTAAAATGATTTATCCTTTTTGTCGTTATTGGCTTAAGCCTCCGTGCGCTTATTATTTTATAGTAGTTTAATAAATTGCAGGAGGCAGAGTTATTATAATTCTTTTTTGTTGTGTTGTCATTTGTTTTTTATTGCTTGAACAATTATTTTTAATTGTTCAAGCTGCCATGTTCTTTCGCTTGTACTGGCTTGTATACTATTCATGGTGATCTTATTGTTTAATTGTATGGCGTAGTCACTGCAAATGAGGGCGTGTTCTTTCATGTGTCCGCTGGCTATTGCGTGTCCAAGAGTTCTGAGTGCTGATTTTTCGTTTTCGTTTTCTGATTTTCTTGCCTCTTTATGTATGGCAAGTGCGGCTTGTCTTATTTCGTTAGTTGTTCTTTTACCTTTTTGCCATTCAATAAGAATTTCGGTATTATCTTTAATTGTTTTATTATTTAATTGAATCTTTTCCAATGTGTTTAGGGCGATTTGTAGTGCCCATTTTGAGGCTTGTATTTGATTTACTTTTTCGTAGTATTCAAAGATTTGGTGTCTGATTTTGAGGTCGTCTGTTATTTTGATCTTTGATTTTTGGATCATGTCTATTTGAAGTCCCACATGATTTGTTTGTTTTCATTGATGAGTGTTCTGTAGCCCAGTGTTAGGGCTGAGAAGGTGCTGAGACTGACGCCTGTAGTGATGGCAATCATGATTGCGATTTGATACATGATTGCGGTCATGGGTAGGGTTCCTGATAGGATTTGTCCGGTCATCATGCCGGGTAGTGCAATGATGCCCATGTTGAGCATGTTGTTGAGTGTGGGTAGTAATGCCATTTCCAGTGATTTGTTTACGAAGGGTACGAGTATTTCTTTGGGTTCGATGCCTGCGTTTAAGAGTGTTTCTATTTTATTTTTTTCAAGGTTCATGGTGTCGCTGAGTGTTTTGATTCCAATGCTCATGCCGTTCATGGCATTACCCATAATCATTCCGGCAATCGGGATGACGTATTGTGGGTTGAATAGGCTAGTACGGACAATGAGTCCAACAAAGAATGCGACTACGGAAAAGCCTGAGAATGCCAGGGCAAAGAAAATAATAATTTTAAATTGTTTATTTAAGTGTTGGTTTTTCTTTATAATGCGAACGGTTGAGAATGAGACCATGCTCATCAGGTAGGCAATGACAAAGATTGGGTGCGGATTACCGAAGATATATGTGAGTATGAGTCCTGCTAAGAATAGCTGAACTGACATTTTAATGCTTGCCATGAATAGCAATTTAGATTGGTCTATTTTGGCTTTTTTCATGATTAATAAAACAAGTATTAACAGCGCATAAATTGTTGAGAATTGCAGGATGCTGATTTGAATGATGCCCTTATCCATTTTGGACCTCGTTTCTAAGATTTTCTAGATGAATGGTTTTATCTGCGAATTGTTCTGATAGTGTTTCGTTGTGAGTGATGATGACTGCAGTGATTGAATTTTTAGAGCAGTATTCTTTTAAGTGATTCATAAAAGTAATGCTTGTTTCTGAATCAAGTGAAGCACTGGGTTCATCAAGTAGGATTGCTTTTCTTGCCATTGATATAAAGATGGCTAAGTAGACTCTTTGTCTTTCTCCGCCAGATAGTTGATCAACTGATTGTTTTGGTGTCATTGGAAGAACCACAAGATCCAAAAATTCTTGCATGGTTGAAATTGAAGGCATGGCTTCGTTTCTAAGTTTATAAAACTCAGTGAAGTTACTTTCTATGGTTCCTGGAAACAGGAAGACATTTTGTCCACAAAGAAGAAAGTCTCTTCTGAGTTCAATTGGGTCATAGGATTGAAGGTCTTTTCCACTTATAGAAATCATAGTTTCTTGTGAGTCGTTTGTTTTATTGAACATCTTAAGTAAAACGGATTTACCGACCCCGCTTTTCCCAATAATGAAGTTCATTTTATTTTCTTCTATCTCAATGTCTGGATAGTGAAGAATTTCCTTAAATTTTAAGTTTTTTGTTTTAATCATTATGTTTCTCCTTATTAAATAATCTACGTTAATGATATCAATTCTTGTACTCACATAGCAAGGGAATCATGAACTCATGTGTGATATAATGAACACACATTGTATTGGAGGCTTTATATGCTTAAAAAACAACGATTACAAAAGATTATCGATTTTCTTGAGGTGCATCAATATGCGAAGATTGATGACTTATCAAATGAATTGGATGTTTCAGAAATAACCATTCGAAGAGACATCAATGAATTGGATTCTTTAAATAAAATTAAAAAGGTTCACGGTGGCGCAAGTTCTCTTGAGGCTGATGAAGGTTCTCATGATGTCGCTTTAAATTTCCGTCAAGAAAAACACCATCCTGAAAAATTGAACATTGCTAAAGAAGCCTCGGTGTTCATTAAAAACAACATGAGTGTCTATTTAGATGCAGGTTCAACCATTCATGGTTTGATACCTTATCTTAAGGATCATAATCTTGTTGTGTATACCCATGGCATTCATCATATCGATGCTTTGAGTCAATTGGATATAAAAACCTATATTATTGGTGGGTTCTTGAAAAGTGATACATTAGCAAGTGTGGGTGGGATGAGTTTAGAAATCCTTAACAGACTGAGCTTTGATGTCGCGTTTATTGGTTTTAACGGTTTGGATAAAGAATTTGGATACAGTACACCTGATGAACTGGAAGCAAGCATGAAACGTAAGATTATTGAACAAAGTAAAAATGTTTATTTCTTAGGTGATGCGTCTAAATTTAATCTTAAAACCGGAGTCAGTTTTGCGTGTCTTGAAGATGGGCTTCTAATCAGTGATGAAAAGTTCAGTGAGTAAAAAACAAAAACATTTGAATGAATAAAGAAATTTCGTTTTGTTCAAAATAAATACAAATAAATTAATATAAGAAAATTTAATCATTGAAGCAACAAGAGAGACCTATCAGGGAATCATCTTGTTTTTTTTATATTTTCTATCTTCAATTTAAACCATGAAAATTTTTTTAAAAGAAAATATCTATTTATTATATTTTTTTTGACATAAACAAAAAGACCCTCTTCAAATTTAAAAATGCATTAAGATCAAGATAAAATGGTTTTTGTATGAAAGAAAATAATATTATTATAGATTTAATTTTAAAGTGTAAGCGTTGTCATAATTTAAAATTTATGATAAAGTTAGTATATTGATTAGTAACGAAGAAGGGAGGTGCAATATAATGAACAAAGATACTATGGAAGGAAAATGGGAT
>CBDUDQ010000024.1:0-15010 GCA_965365985.1 uncultured Erysipelothrix sp.
ACTGTAGACAGACCAAAACCAGTTGAAAAACCCACAAAAACTCCTGCACAAATCGAGCAAGAAAGATTAAAATTAGAAAAAGACAAACAAAAAGTAGAAGAAGATCGTATTAAGGCTGAGGAAGCTGCTAAAGAAGAACTTAAAAAAGTCCCATTGATAAGTGAAATCGAAGTAATTTCTAATTCAGTCAAATTTAATGGTAAAGTTTTAGAAACGATACCAACAGCTAAAGATTTCTTTGATTACGAATATACATTACCAAGAAGAATTGATGATTTTGTTTTGAAAATTAACGCACCAGAAGGTGTTGCGTTAACATATGAAGAAGCTTATAAATTTGAAGCTGAAGAAAACGAAAAAACAATTGTAGTAAATGCTAAAAAAGGGGACATTGATCAAACGTTCAATGTTGTCGTAAAAAGAAATGTTTTCGAATCTGTTGAAAAGAATGTATTTGATGTTTCATTTGCAGTTTATGATGATGAGAGATTGGATTCATTCATTGAGTCAATAGGGGCCGAAAAAATTGATGGTACCCACTATAAATTTGATGATTTGTTATTCCAACTTGTAGTGGATACAGATAACAAAGCGAAGTGGTTGTTATTAAACGAAGATCTCAGTGATCAAGCATTTGGAGTAATACATTTAAATGCTGAGGGAGAACTCTTGTTCATCCTTGAAAGTGAAGCATTAGCCAATGAAACTCTTTATGGAGAAAAATATTCTAATAAAGAATTAGTGATTGATGAGAGAATTTCATCCATTGATCCTTCATTGACCTTTGAAACATCTTATAAAGGTATTACTTTTGAAGATGGTTTGATTGTCTACGCTATGAACTCTAAGGGAATAAAAGGGAATCACTTTATTTCTAATGATGGCTCATTTGCTTATGCCGCAGTCGCATTTGATCAAGTAAACATGACATACAAATATGTGGCATGGGGATCTTCTATTGCTTTAATTGCTTTAGTTGGTGCACTGGTTTTAACTAAAATTTTAAATCGCAATAAATCTCTTTAAGAACAATCAAATGATTGTTCTTTTTCTTAATGAAATCCATGCGGATAGAGGCTGTTTATGTTAAAATACTATAAGAGGTGTGGACATGGAAAAAAAACAAAAAGACTTGCTTATTAACATTGTTTTGGTAATCCTTTTTTTTGCCATTTTAATGACAATGTATGTCGTTTTTATTGCAGGTCCAGCCAGAACTTATGAATTAGAAGACCGCCAATACCTTGAATCAATCGTTGAGATGAATGAATTTGAATCAGGAAAAATCTTGAATCGTTTTTCATATGATCAGGTTTACTATGTTGTTGAAGCTCAAAAAAATGGTGAACCTTTAATATTTTGGACTAATGAAGATTTAAATCAAAGTGGTTCAAGCACAAATTTTGATAAATCCTTGGTTAAACCCTTGGCGGACAAATACGGTGTTTTAGATTCAGAAATAAATTATGGCGTATACGAAGGAACACTGGTATACGTTCTAAAAAAAGATGATAAATTTGAAATATTCGTTGATGTGGATACATTAGAAATTAAGTTTTATTTGGGAGGGGTTTAATATGTGGTGGAAAAAGCCTTATATCAATCGTAGAGATTGGATACTTGAAAATTTGGGAAGCTTATCTTTGAGCGGCACTGAAGCTGTGGTTGTCTTGATGGTTGATTTTTTAAACGATCAAAAAAGTGAGATCTCATTAGAAATTTTAAGTGATCGAACTGGCATCAGCATTGAGAATGTTGATGATTCAATTCAATCTCTCGTATCCAAATCCTTTTTAAATTTCGAAGTGAAAAATCAAACCCTATCTTTCTCAATTGATGGCATATTTGATGATAACTTGCATTATGAACATGTGGATATAAATATATTCAATACGTTTGAAACAGAGTTTGGAAGGCTATTAAGTCAAAATGAATTGCAGCTACTCAATACTTGGCTTCAGAAATACTCTCAAGAAGATATCCTAGATTCTTTAAGTTCTGCGATTATTTATAAAAAAGTTTCAATGCAATATATTAACGCAATTTTGGCTGATAAAAAAAGGTCTTCATGAGCATGAAAGTTGATGAGATACTTTATATACTGCGTCATGAATTTCCAAATCCGAAGAGTGATCTGGATTATAGAAATCCATTCGAACTCATGATTGCGGTGACTTTGTCTGCTCAAACCACTGATATTATGGTGAACAGGGTAACGCCTGACTTGTTTGATCGTTATCCTGATCCTTTATCTTTAAGCCAAGCAGATGTTAAAGATGTTGAGAAGATGATCAATAAAATTGGTTTGTATCGTAATAAAGCCAAGTTTATCATTTCTGCCTCACGTATTTTAGTTGAGGACTTTGATGGTATCGTGCCACGTACAAGAAAACAACTGATGCGTTTACCAGGAGTGGGCCGTAAAACAGCCAATGTGGTTTTAGCCGAAGGGTTTAAAATTCCTGCGATAGCGGTAGATACTCATGTTGACCGTGTTTCAAAAAGATTAAAACTTGCCAAAGAAGGCGACAGCGTTTTGGTTATTGAAGAAAAATTAAAAAGAAAGATTCCCCGAGAACAATGGGCTGATGCCCATCATTTACTTTTATTATTTGGTCGTTATCACTCGACAGCATCAAATAAAGAAAGTGCGTTCTCTTTGCTGGAACAATTAAAGGAGAAACATGGCCTGTGAAAAATTTTAATGTTAGAGACTTCTCAAGTTGTTTAAATCAAAAGATTGATTTTGATTGCCATATTTCTGGTATCAAGGTCGATTCACGACTCATTGAACCCAATGATATGTTGGTTTGCCTTAGAGGTGATCGTGTAGATGGTCATGAGTTTGCTCAAAAAGCAAAAGATTTGGGGGCGATTTGTTTATTGGTCGATCATAAATTGGACATTGACTTGCCTCAAATTATTGTCAGTGATACCTTGCTTGCCATGAGTAAAATGGCGGTTTACTATAGAAATTCTTTAAAAGCAAGATTTATTGGTATTACAGGCAGTAATGGAAAAACTTCAAGTAAAGATATCTTACATGCCATTTTACCCAATTCACTGGCAACGTTTAAAAATCAAAATACTGAGATAGGTGTTTACCTTAATTTATTTCGTATGGACTCAAGTCATGAATACGGCATTTTAGAATTTGGTCTTGATTATGAAAACGATGTTAATCTAATGGCTGGCATTGTTAAACCTGAAGCTGGTATTTTAACCAGTCTTGCGCCTGCACACATGTCAAACTTCAGATCAATTGAACACATTGCTGATCAAAAATTTATGTTATTTAATCATGTTCAGGATTTGTCTTTATCTTTTTACCAAGGAGATTTTGACTTGTTTAAAAAACTTTCCTTTGGGCAAAAGAGTTTTGGTTTTTCTTCGGAAAATGATTTTATTGTCAGTGACATACATTTACACAATAAGGGCATTGAATTTAAAGTAAACGATGTAATCTATGAAAGTAATTTATTGGGTGAACACCAAGCTTCCAACTGTGCAGGTGTGATTGCACTGTGTACGGCTATGGGGATTTCAGATGAATTAATCAGAAAAGGGTTAATGAATGTCGGTTTGACCGGTCTTAGAACTGAGATTAAAGAAGTGAAAAACAGTTTAATATTATTGGATGCTTATAAGTCCAACCCAAGCTCGTGTAAGTATGCTCTTGATATCTTAGAACATTATGATTACAAGGGTGATAAAATTGCTGTATTGAGCGATATGGTCGAACTGGGCACTGAGAGTTTGAAGTCTCATCTTGAAATATTGGATGAAGTCAGTAAACTGAACATTAAACATGTATACACTTTGGGACCTGAGTTTAAAAAAGCAATCGAGAAATCTGATCTCAATAAAAAAAGATTTACCAATGACTTGGATTTTGAAAAATATAAAGAACGCGTTTCAAAATTATTTGAAGAAGAAGTCATGATATTAATAAAAGGATCCCGCTTCTATGCGCTGGAAAGACTTTTAGAAGAAAAGGAAGTAAATTAAATGATTAAAAAACAAATCGCTTTAATATTTGGTTCAATCAATTCTGAGCATGACATCTCGCTGGCTTCAGCCGCGTCTGTCTTAGAACATTTTCCTGTGGATACATTTGATTGTAAGCTCATCTATATTTCTAAAGATGGCACCTTCAACACAGGGGATTACAGTATAGAATCAATGCAAAACAACACTTTAGAAGGACACATTCCTTTATATTTAGATTTTGATTATAGTAATCCTGGATTCATTGTTCAATCAACAAAAGAAAAAATCCATATAGATGCAAGTTTTCTGATGCTTCACGGACAAATGGGAGAGGGGGGCCACGTACAAGGTCTTCTTAAATGTGCGAACATTCCATTTACAGGATGTGATGTCTTGAGTTCTTCTTTGTGTATGGATAAAGCGTTTACCCATGAAGTACTTGAATCGATGGGTATTCCTATGGCTCAGTATCAATTAATTTTATCACTTGATGACGTTGATTATTCTACAATCTCTTATCCAGTGATTGTTAAACCTTCAAGAGAAGGCTCTTCTTTTGGTGTGTCTATCGCACACGACAAAGACAAGTTAATTGAAGCCATTAATTTTGCTTTTAAATTTGATTCACGCGTATTGATCGAAGAATACATCAAAGGCGTAGAAGTGGGTGTTTCTGTATTTAAAACTAAGTTAACAGAAATTATTTCAGATCCAGACCAAGTAAATGTTTCTGGAGAAATTTTTGATTTCCAAGAAAAATACCATCCACATAAAACTGAAACTTTAGAACTGGCTCAATTTCCAGTGTCCATAAACCAAAAGGTCCAAGATTATGCTAAAGAAGCCTTCGCTTATTTGGACTGCCGTCATTTTGCGCGCATTGATTTCTTTGTCAGTGAAACCCACGATATTTATTTAAATGAAGTGAATACCATCCCAGGATTTACAAAAAACTCTCGTTATCCTTCTATGATTGCAAGAAAAGGGTTGGATTTTACTTCTCAAATCAGATTGATGATTGAAGATGCTCTGTCATGATTGATAATGCATATTTAATCGTTGATGAGTGCGCTGTCAAAGACAACACCAAACTTTTCAGAATGTCACTTAATGAGAAAACTCAAGTGATTGCTGTGATCAAAGCGAATGGTTATGGATTGGGTTTGATTCAAGTTGCGCATTTGTGCGAGTCCATGGGGATTGAAATATTGGCTGTACTGGACGTCAATCAAGGAAAAGCGCTTCGTGATGCCGGCATTAGCATTCCAATTTTATTGTTGGGTGCTGTTTTGGAAGAAAATTTCTCATATTTACATGAATATGACCTGATTCAAGTTATCATCAATCACGACTACGCTCTCAGAATGAGTGACTATGCAATCAAACACAATGTCCTCATAAAGACTCATGTTAAACATGATACAGGCCTCCATCGACTTGGAATGCGTGATTACGATGAAATTAAGTCATGTTACTCAATGCCAGGACTGGATGTACAAGGGATTTACTCTCATTTCGTTGCGGCTCAGTCCTATGATGAAGATGATTTGGCTTTCTCAAGAAAACAAATAGACTTATTTAATGACCTTTTAAAGCAACTCAAGGAAGATGGCATAGATCCAGGTCTTACCCATCTTCAAAATTCACCCGCTGTTTTAAACTTTGGTGATCTTGGATATGATGCGGTTCGATGCGGTATGATTATGTTTGGTCTGTATCATCCATCTCAACTGGAACTTTCCAAAAAACTTGGTTACAAAGAAGTCTTATCTTATGAGACCCGTGTTTGTATGATCAATCATCTAAAACAAGGGGATCCCATTGGTTATGGAAGAACGTATGTTTGTGAGAAAGACACCACAGTCGCAACCATCTCAAGTGGTTATTGTGATGGTATTATGAAGGGTTTGAGCTTGAATGGGGGCGGCGTTGTCATCAACGATGTCTTGTGTCCTATTGTTGGAGATATAGCCATGAGCCAATTTATGGTCGATGTGAGTAATGTTGATTGTAAGTTAGAAGACACTGTTATTGTATTTGGTCATCCTAAACAAGACATGTACGATACCATAGATAAAACCAAACAAAGTATCAATGAATTCATATCTCATTTCAGACAAGATATGAAGCGTATTTATAGAAAATAAAATAATAAGCGAAAAAAAGGATTCCTAGGAACCCTTTTTTTCGCTTATTATTTGTTTGATATTTACTTAGAGTATTGGGGAATGCCACATTACATAGGTGGCATGATGATCGTCACTGAGACGAATCAGTTCAGCACTGATGGCGTTCACATTGGCAAAAGTAGGAGGCATCATTAAAGAGATTTTCAATAAAAACCCACTTTCTTGAGCAACTAAACTGTCAATCTTAAAAGCTTTTGATAGGTGTTTAACAAAATGAGAGACAGGCTGTTCTTCCATGAAGTGTAAGTCAAAGATAAGATTTCTTTCTTTTTCTAAATCAATACCCTGAGCTTCAAGTCCCAAACACATGTTTCTATTATAGATTCCCGAAAAATCAAACTTGTTAGGATATAAGGTTTCATCGTAAAATGACCAGTGGTCATCCTGGAATATACCTGAGGCGTAGGGTCTTTGAACTTTGTCATCAAGTATTTGCTTGAGAACTGCATCCCATGAATGAACAGAAGAGGAAACATAAAACAAGTCAAAATGACCATTTGAAACCATGCTTCCGATCATATAAATATCATCACTGAGCTGTAATAATTCATCATTAACCAAATCTTCTAAACCATTTAGGGCCTCTAATTCATCTGATATTGGTAATCCTTTATCATCTTTTTGATAGGGAAATCTTAAATAAAGTGTATGTTGAAATAGAGTTCCTAATTCTTTTGCCTCTAAATCAAGTCGTATGCTGGCTAATGAGCCATTCACCATTGAAGGGAAAAACTCCCAATTAGTGGATTTTGTTATGGTTGTTCTTTTCATAAATATCTCCTATTCTTTAAAAAACGAAGACAAGTTTCTGTCTTCGTTTTACATTATTCAAATATAACTGTTATCTCACTGCTGCCAACTTCAGAAATCAAGAAGTCATCATCGGTCTCACCGTTGAATGAAAATTCTTTAATTTTACCTGTAGTATCTGGTGGGGTCACGATATTCAAGTAAGCACCCAGTCCTGTTTTGAAACTTTCAAAAGTAGGATAGTTTTCTGCTTTAACTTCAAAATCATGGAGCGTAACAACAATTTTAGATTGTCTTAATTGATCCAAATCTTGTTCGCTGTTCTCAATACTTGGATTGGTTGAACGAACAGTCATTGCCAATGCTGGACTGCCTTGTTTCTTATAATCAACTTCAAATTGCATGTTATTTGTTTGAGCCCAACTTGCGAAAGTGCTAAACGGTTGATTGGAGAAAGTAGGTACTGCTGTACTTGTATTCTTTAATTCAAAGGCTTTAGTGATGACATTTGATTGAATTGAATCTGCATAGTCATAAATATAAGATCCTCTGACTTCTAAGTTACCATTACGAGGTACAGCAATCGTTTGTCTGATTGCGTCTGTTTCAGACTTAATGACATTGATGACAGCGCCATCAACCAGTATTTCCACTTTATAACGAACTGGACCATAGACCCATGAATCATCATAGATGCGTTTTCCGTTTACAGTTCGATCAGTGAACGGGATTTTCATTTGTAAGGTGCTAGAAGCTTCTATGAGCTTCTCAGCATCAGGGTAAGGCGCAAACTGAACCGCCAAGTCCAAATTAGTGCCGACTTGAGTTGCTTCTACTGAAAGCGAATCAAGGTTTTTAAGAGTTTGAGGGGTTGGTTCAACCAATTTAAAGAACTCTTTTTTAATCATACCTTTACTTGATATGAGATTTGGATTCATGCCTTCAGCCGGAGACTGATATGGGAATGTTCCTAAGATGTGGGTGATATCAACCACTGAATCAGGTCTTGGGATTGCTCCTGGGACACCGAATTCTTTTTCTAATTGATCTATTAGATAAGAGTTAATCTTACCTGGAATATTTTTTTGTTCTTCAGAAGGGGTGATCCAAGGTTGTGTTGCTGGATCATACTTAGTAAATCCTGCCCAAGTTGCGATACTGTACTCACTTGTTGAAGCAAGCATTGTTTTATCACTGATTCCTGAACTTGGAGCGCCAAGCTCTTTGGCTTTCGCAGAATCATATCTGTGTGTTCCTGTTTTCGCAAATGTTTCATAACCTCTTGCCAGTGGCGCCAACCAAATGTTGCCCTTAAGACGAGAATTCATCAATCTGCTTGTTAAGTAAGTTGAAGCATCCGAAAGAACACGGTTTGGAATTGGGTTATTTGTGATGGGTTCAGAACCATTGAAGAACTCAATGCGTTTAACTGTATGAGGTTTAATGTGTTCTCCACCATTCATAATAGTAGCAAGGGCTCCAGATAACTCAACTGGATTGGTCACCATTTTGTCACCACCGATTGCCATTTGAGGAGAATAAAGTTCTGCTTTTGAGAATCCCATATCATTTAAGTATTTAACAACTTTGCTGCCGCCACCCATAACGTCTTTTGCGTCATCGAGCATTTGTAATGCGACTGTATTTCGTGAATCATTGAAAGCCCACTCAAGTGAGATGTCACCTAAGTAACGTTTATCCCAGTTTTCAACCACAATTTGGGTTCCTGCATAAACATAAGGTTCATCACGTAAAGTGTGAGAATAAGAATAACCTAAGTATTCAAAGCCAAGAGGATAAGATAAGAGTGGCTTCATAATAGAAGCAGGGTTCTTAAACTGATCGTAGGCATTACTTGATAATGCCGCAGCATCATAATCATAACCACCAACAATTCCGACGATTTCACCTGTTTTGTTATTTGTGATTGAAGAACCAATTTGAATTGGACGATTGGCACCATAATCTAAAGCAGGAATTTCTCTTTTTTGAATCTTGTCGATGCTTTCTTGTATGTTTGAGTTCATAGATGTATAAACTCGCATGGGTGTTTCTGTTGGGTTATAACCCATTTCTTTCAGTTCTTTAACGACAACATCGATATAAGCCTGATTTGGTAACCCTTCGACATCATTTGCGGATCTATCAACGAATATATTTTCAAGGTCAATGCGAGAAGCCAATAAATGTTCTGCTTCAGTAATGTAACCGTGATATAGCATCAAATCAAGTACAACTTGAGTTCTTTTTTGTGCATTAACAATTGAAGTGTAAGGAGAGAAGTTGTTAGGAGAGTTAATGACTCCCGCTAAGAACGCTGACACAATGAGTGTTAAATCTGAAACATCTTTTCCAAAATATTTTTCACTTGAGTTTTGAACGCCAAGAATATTTCCTCTTGCGCCAAAGTTAATGGTATTTAAATAAAGTGCAATGGTATTCTTTTTATCAAGAATGCCATCTCTTTCCAGTTTCTTAGCCATGTTAAGTTCCTGGAATTTACGTTCAACACCTTCAACACCACTGCTGGCAGGTTTGATAGATTCACCAGTTTCGTGATCTTCTTTAGTAAAGTAAGTATTTTTAATCAATTGCATGGTAATGGTAGATCCACCTTGAGAGAACATCAAGCGACGGTTCTTAATGGTATCAACCCCATTGGTTAGCATTGCTTTAGTAAATCTTGGTAAATCGACACCATCGTGTTCGAAGAATCTTGAATCCTCAACTGCCAATAGGGCATCAATTAAAGTTTGAGATAAATCCTCATATTCAATGTTATCAACTACTTTAAGACCAAGGTCATAAATTTCTTCACCCGCATCATTATAGAATTTTGTTGAGTTTCGCTGTGTGAAATCTTCTAAGAACATTTCCGGATTTTTAGCCCAAGCTTTATTAGCAAAAAGCATTACACCCGTTGAGGCAACTGCCAACATCACAACACTGATTACCAATATCGTGGCAATGAAGCGCTGAAATATTAATCCTTTACTTTTTTTAGGCTTTTTACCTTTTAAATTATTGGGATTGTTGTTATCCGGATTAATCTTATCTTCTTTAATCTTTTTATTTCTAGGTTCTTTAATCTTGACAACTTTTTCTTCTTTGACAACTGGATAGTCGTCTGTTATTTCAAATTTTCTTTTCATATTGACTCCTTATGAATAACTTCTGCTATTGTTTTACAATAATCACATGGTACTTGATAGGTAGAGCTGACTGCATGAGCATGACGCTCCAGCCAATCTACTGATAATGATCTCTGTTGATTGTCCTTTATAAAATCCAACAATTCCTTTGCGAACAAAAGAAAGGTTTTATCTATACTATAAAAACGAATGATTAAGAAAGCGACTGCACCATGTTTGTGAACTGCTTCTAAATGTTCTAATTGGTGTTGATGTAAATCCTTCAGTGGAAAGAGCGTTTTATTTTTAGTCTCTTTGGCCTCGAAATCAATTGCCAAACCTTTATACACACCTTGATAATCTGTGGTAGAGGCCGTTCTAAAGTAAGCTTCAGTAATTTTAGCTTTGTTTCTAGAAGGGTAATCCACCGACACAATTTGAATGGGCGTTGGTTTCTTATGGACAATTGCCACATCATGAAAACGATAATAGGCATTCGACTTATTAATGTCAGACTCAAGACTCATTCCAAGTCCTGATTTACCTGCCGTTTGCTCCGGTTTCTGATATGCTTTTTTACTTCCTGGATATTGTATCATTTTATCACCAAGTCTATTATACTATAAAACCTTTTGAATAACATAAATATAACTAAACCTTGAATGATGTGCACTTATTTGAGATAATATCAAAGAGGTGAAGTATATGGCACAAAAATTATCAGCGGATATCATTTTTGAGAAAGAGTTTCATGTAGATTTCAAAGGTTATAATGCATTGGAAGTGGATCAATTTTTAGATGATGTTTTGCATGATTATGCTTTTTTCGAAAAAGTCATCCAAGAACAAAAAGAATTGTTGGATCGTTATGAAGAAAGTCTAACCCAACAAAAACGTATGCTCTTAGAAGTCGAAGGAAAAAGTCGTGTCAATCAAGAACTTCCGAGTCAGTTTTCTCACGTTGACATTCTTAAAAGGGTGTCTCGATTAGAAGAGGCTGTATTTAATAAATAACACGAAAGATAATCGCTGCAAGCAATTGTAGAGGAAAGTCCATGCTCACACCAGCTGAAATGTTGGTAGTGTTTGTGCTCGATTAATAAATAAGTCGAGGCACCGAGGCATCGGTGACGGCAGACGAAAAACCTAAGGGCAACTATGGTTGGACGTTTATAAAGTGCCACAGTGACGATGTCCCTTGGAAACCTGGGAAGTGGAACGCTGGTAAACCCCACAAGTGAGAAACCCAAAATTGGTAGGGGAATTGGTGCGCGCGAATAACAAGTGCAAACCGGACGCTGATAAAGCGTAGATAAATGGTTATCGTAACAGAACATGGCTTATTGAGTGTTAATGCAGAAAAGGCATCCTTCGGGGTGCCTTTTTCCTATTTGATTGTAAAAGAGGCTAGAGATTGTTATAATTAACCTAAGTGTTTAAGGAGGTAACAGACTTGGAAAATATTGGTCAAATACTTAAAGAAAAACGTTTAGAACTAGACTATACTCTAGAAGATATGAGTCAAAAGACAAAAATGTCAACCGTACAACTCAAAGCAATCGAGGATGGTAACATTTCATTTTTTAAAGAAGACTTATCATATCTGAGTTATTTTGTTAGATATTATTCTAATGCGTTAAACATCGATTATAATGAGCTTAGAAAAGATTTAGATCATACGATCACAGAGTTTACCCAAACAATTTCTATAAAAGAAATTTCCGAATTAGAAGCAATCAACGAGAACATTGATACAATCGCAAAGAAAAAAGTCAGACATCAGGTCAGACATCAAGACAAACACCCGGATAGAAATAGTGATCGCGCAAAGAATTTATCAAAAACGAAACGTTCTATAGATTACACATCTTGGTTGCTCTTAGGATTAGCAGTTGTAATTACAATAGGTTTAATATTTTCTTTTTTTAAATTCATCGTTCCTGCATTTCAAAATTCATCACCCATTGATAAGCCGATTGTAAATCCGCTTCCCAATCCAGATGAAGGGGAAACGCCTGCGAAGCCAAACCCATCACAACCCGTTCCCGAACCAGAAAAACCAGTTGAGCAAATTACTACAGTAAGCAAAGTAGATGCTGGTAATTATAGTGTTCAATCTTGGGCTGAAAACGAGAACATGATGTTTGAATTAAAAATACAAATAGATACAACCCTTCGATTCAATCTTGATGGGGTTGCACAATCTACCCCAGAACCAAGAATATATCGCTCAGGTGAAACCGTTTCATTTACCACCACAGCACTAGAAGGCAGAACGCTTTTGGTTAATATTGGTTTCCCGCTGAATAACGAAATTTATCTTAATGGTAATAAAGTTGATCTTGATACTTCGGTTACAAGCTCAAAAAAACCAGCGGCGGTTTTATTTACTTTTAATGGAGGCAATTAAATGAACTTAGCAAATAAATTAACAGTTTTTAGAATTACTTTAATACCAATCATTGTATTAATATATTTATTCCCCTATGCACAATTTAACATTACGGTCTTAAGATACACGATTGAAAATGTTTCAATCTCATATGTTGACATTGCTGCATTGGTTTTATTTTCAATTGCATCATTCACTGACTTTCTTGATGGATACCTTGCCAGAAGTAGGGGCATGATTACAGTATTTGGTAAGTTTTTAGACCCAATCGCAGATAAACTCTTGGTAAACACCATGTTCATCTTGTTTGCTGCAAAAGGCATCGTTCCAGTGGTTGCGGTTCTTATCATGATTTGGAGAGATACAATAGTAGATGCCATACGCATGCTCCTATCTCAAAAAGGTTTGGTAATGGCAGCAGGATACTTAGGTAAATTTAAAACTGTCGCTCAAATGCTGGCAATTGTTGTGATTTTACTCAACAACATGCCATTTGAATTTTATAACATACCTGTTTCTTCAATGCTGTTATGGTTTGCAACTTTGATGTCCGCATTATCAGGCGCATCATACCTGATTCAATCAAGAGTATACTTTACAGAAACAATGTAGGATATAGCTGTACGAATGTGTAATTATCATTAGGAGGACTCATGGATGGCAAAAGAAAAAAATGATAAAGTTTTAGATGACGCTTTAAAACAAATAGAAAAACAATTTGGTAAAGGTTCAATCATGCGATTGGGAGACCGTGCCAACGTTGATGTTGATGCAATCAGTTCAGGTTCATTGAGTTTGGATGCAGCTTTGGGTATTGGTGGTTATCCTAAAGGAAGAATCATTGAAATATACGGACCAGAATCGAGTGGTAAAACTACTTTGGCGCTTCATGCAATTGCAGAAGTGCAAAAGAAGGGTGGTAAAGCAGCATTTATTGATGCTGAGAACGCCATCGATCCATTGTATGCACAAAACTTAGGCGTCGACATTGATGATCTGATTTTGTCTCAACCTGACTCAGGAGAGCAAGGATTAGAAATTGTAGACGTATTGGTTCGCTCTGGAGCAATTGATTTAATTGTAGTGGACAGTGTTGCAGCATTGGTACCTCAAGCAGAGCTAGACGGTGAAATGGGTGACAATCAAGTCGGACTGCAAGCAAGAATGATGAGTAAAGCCATGAGAAAACTTTCAGGAAATATGAACCGTGGTAACACTACTGTTATATTCATCAACCAATTAAGAGAAAAAGTAGGCGTTATGTTTGGAAGTCCAGAAGTAACACCAGGCGGACGTGCGCTTAAATTTTACTCTTCAGTAAGAGTTGATATCAGACGTTCAGAACAAATTAAACAAGGGACAGACATCATTGGTAATAAAACAAATATCCGAATCGTAAAAAATAAAGTTGCGCCACCATTTAAAGTGGTTCAAGTAGAAATTATTTACGGTAAAGGTGTTTCTTATCTTGGAGAAGTTATTGATTTGGGTGTTAAATATGACATCATTGACAAAGCAGGATCTTGGTATTCATATAAAGAAGACAAGATTGGTCAAGGTAGAGATGCAGTTCGTGTTTATCTTGAAGAAAAACCTCTTATTTGTGATGAAATTGCGTCACGAATTAGAGAAATCATCTTACCAAAAAAAGAGCTCATAGAAAAATAAGCAGAAAACGCTTATTTTTTTTTAGGTTTAATTTCATCTCTTGTGTATTTATGAATAGACAGGAGATGCTTTATGAGAAAAAAAATATTAGAAATAAGTTTCATAGCAAGTTTTATTGTTTATCCAACGGTGTTTATCGGTTATTTTATTGTGAATTTATTCAGGAATCAGTCATTCAATTTTTTTGGATTCGGGCTTATAATTTCTGATTTAAATCAAATGGTTAAAATTAATTTAATCATCAAACCAGAATTTTTAATTACTTTCCTCTTTGTATTTCTATTCAGCGCATCAGTTTCAGCGGCAATCATATTAATTAAAGATAGAAAAAAGGTGAGCACTTTATGATGGTAATAGAAAATAACGAACTTGAAACAGTACATGCATGGTTTACAGTTGCTGCAGCAATATTGCTAGTGTTAGCTGGAGTTTTGTATATCTCAATGTTAGTTTGGTGTATTAGAAACGGAAAAGGAAGCTTTACAGGAACCTATTCTTTCAAGAATTTTTTTACACTTAGCTTTGAATGTCGATATTAAATGATTCGGTTAGATAACTTAAGAAAACTATATCCTAAAACCTTAGCCTTAAACGATATAAGCCTAAAAATAAACCAAGCTAAAATAATTGGCTTGGTTGGCCCCAATGGTTCAGGAAAAACAACATTAATTAAGTGCCTGTTGAAACAAATTGATTTCGAAGGAAAAGTGATTTGGTCAATAAAAAAACCTAACGTATTCTATATACCCGACGATAATATTCTTCCGGATTTATTAACTGGAAATGAGTATCTCAGTTTTGTTGAATCCTTATTCAAATTAGACAAAGAGGTTAACAGAGAGGAATTGATTCAACGCTTCAAAATGGAAAACGATCTTAATAAATTAATT
>CBDUDQ010000025.1:0-14924 GCA_965365985.1 uncultured Erysipelothrix sp.
GAAGAATGAAAAACATTCTCAACAATTTTTTTGGTATTGAAAAAGCAGGTTCAACAATTAAGAGAGAGTTTGCTGGTGGTTTAACAGCTTATCTTTCAATGTCCTATGTTATATTCGTAAATCCAATTATATTGGGTAATGCAGGGATGCCTCAAGATGCTGTATTTATCGCAACGATTGTTTCTAGTGCTATCGCAATGCTAATCATGGGGCTTTATGCTAAATTTCCACTTGGATTGGCACCATGTATGTCAATGAATGCATTCTTTGCATTCTCAGTAGTCTTGGGAATGGGTATGCCTTGGCAAACTGCATTATCAGCTGTATTTGTTTCTAGTATTTTATTCATCGCTTTGTCTTTTTCTGGATTAAGAGCATCGATTATAAAAGCAATTCCAGATTCTATTAAACAAGCCGGAACTGTTGGTTTGGGTATTTTTATAGCTTTTATTAGCTTTAAAAATTCTGGTATCATCGTTAGTGATCCTGGATTGTTCATAACATTTGGTGGCTTCCAAAATCCAAATGTTATCATTGCTTTTGTGGGAATTATCGTTGCCGCATTCTTCTTAGTAAGAAAGAATCAGTATGCTGTTTTCTTTGGTATGATTGGGGCTGTGGTAGCTGGTTTACTCATTCGTTATGGTGTGAGTATGAACTGGATTACTATGAGTGAAGAACTCTTCGCAACATTACCTCAACTTCCAGCAGGTGGACCGGTCACGGTGCCGGTTGAGCCAATCAAAACAATGATGAATGAAACATTCTTAGTCGCTCTTAAGAATTTACCGCAATTACTTAATCCTAAGGCTGTCGTTGTTGTCTTAACATTCTTATTCTTGGATTTCTTTGGCACTGCGACAACATTATCTGCCGCAGCATCACAAATTCCACATTTATCCAAAGAAGCATTCGAAGAGAATCATAAGATTTATGCCGCGGATGCGATTGGTACCATGGTGGGTTCAATTTTTGGTACTTCTAATCTTTCAACTTATATTGAGTCTGTGTCTGGAATCATCAATGGGGCTCGGACTGGTTTGATGGCGGTGGTTACTGGTTTGTTATTCTTACTGTCAATCTTTATTTATCCAACACTTTCACTTGTTACTGCGGCAGTCACTACGCCAGCCATGGTAGTAATCGGAATCTTCATGATGCAAAACATTACGAAAATTCAGTGGGATGGTGGTTTTGAAGAAATTATTCCAGCTTTCTTGATTATTGTAATGATGCCTTTAACAGGTTCTATTGCTTTGGGCTTGGTCTTGGGTTTTATTGCCTGGGAAATGTGCATGGTATTTGCAGGGAGATTAAAAGAGATTCCACCTGTCATGCATTTTATTGTTTTGATTTCAATAGCTTATATTTTAACTTTATAGAAGATGGAAGGTATATCATGGACTTATTAAAGGAATGTATTTTAGAAAGAGGATTTGTTCGTTCTGAGAAAATTTTGGATGTTTCAAATTTCTTGAATGCACAGGTTGATGCCGAACTCATGCAAGCATTGGGTAAAGATTTTGCTGACAAATTTAAGGACCATGATTTTGATATGTTTGTTACGGTGGAAGCGAGTGGGATTGCGCCTGCAGTCTTTGCGAGTTTGTATGCTAACAAACCACTTGTTGTCATTAAAAAACAATCAATAGTAATGGATCCTGAGATTTATGTTCAACAGCCTTCTTATTCATATACAAAGGATGTTAATTATTTTCTTTCCACTAAGAGTCGTTTGATTGAAGGTAAGAAATGTATCTTAATTGATGATTTCTTGGCTGAAGGTTCTGTGGTTAAGAATGTGGAAATCATGCTCAAAAAAGTAGATGCAAGTTTGGTTGCAACTGGGATTTGTATTTCTAAAAATTTTCAACCTGGTTATAAGTTTTTAAAGGACAATGGATACGATTTATATTCACAAGTCCAATTAAAGGAATTGTTGCCTGAAATCAAATTTATTGAAGAATAAGAAAAAAGAAGCGGAAATTTCGCTTCTTTTTTTGTTAAATAGATCAGCCGTTAATATAGTCTATTTAAGATTCTTTAACAGTGCGTTTACGGTTTTTTATCAAAATGAATCCAAGCGCAATGAATGTCAGTGCCAAAGGGGTCACTGAATCATTAATTCCTACGTTTGGGAGAACGTTTGGTTGTGCTGTCGTTGGAGCTTTAAGTACGACAGGAGCATCAACTTTAGTTTTCTCATATACAAAATTGAATTCTAGGTTTTCAGTTTCAAGCACGCCACCCAAACTTTCGGGAGAAGTGACTAAGGTATATCCTTCAATTTCTAAAGCTTCTAATTCATACTCTTCATTTACAAATGTAGGTATGAGAGTTTTTTCGTTGATAGATTTATTGTCTTGGTCTAGATAGTTCACGGTGATTGTTCTGTTTAAATCTTGGAATTGTGCATTTGATCTAAAGAATAAAACTCCTTTAACACCTGTATTAATGCCTAAGTAATCAGTTAGAAGTTGATCCACAACTTTTCTTGCCGATTTTGAAGAGGATGCATGTCTCATGTACGTGCCATCTTCTTTTTGAATGACAAGTCCTGTATGGGTTACATCGAGTCCTGAAATTTCTCTTCTAAGGCCAATATAATCTCCTGTTTGAAGTGTTTTCATGAAATCGATTGTGATGGCATCTCTTGGCACGTAATTGATTTCGCGGTCTCTAATAGGGAGGTTAGGAATGTATGATCCTTCTTTTCCGTCATCGTTTAATTTAACTAAGTCAGTAGCAATGATATCTGCATATTGTCCATCTTTAGTTAAAAGGTCAGTTGCGATGATGTTGTTTTCTGTATACCAGTCACTGTAGAAATGTTTTCTATTTAGATATTCTACTTGTCCATCAATGTAGCGAACTTTTTCAAGATTTTGCATGAATTCTGCTTCGTTGGTAGATCTTCTGAATGCTTCTAAATAATCTAAGTATGTAAAGCAGTCAAGGCCTTCTAAATCGATGACCATTTCTTCTTTTTTATCGTTACTACCAACCAAACGTTCTGCGACATAAGGTGTTTCTAAAAAGTATGCAGAAATAATATCAATTTTTTCTGCTTCGCTTAGAGCGTGATTTGTTTTAAGTAATTTAAAAATTTCATTCACAATACTTTTTGATGTTTCATTATACTGTAATTCATATTCTGGTTCATTGGCCTTAATATTTTGAGTACTGACCAATACCATGGAGAGCATCATTGCGATAACACTGAATTTTTTAAACATATTTCCTCCTTGTATGTAACGGCTTACAATTTGAGTTTAGCATAAAAACTTTAGTTAGTGAAACAATAGTTCACAACTATTTAACTTTCGTTGGTGTGTTATTTCACAAAGAAAACAGGGAAATGATTTTATTATACAATTGGATGTAAAAAAAAGACCGATTTCTCGGTCTAAGTTATCAGATGAAGTCTTCAGGTTCTTCAGTAACAATTGATCTTTCTTTTTCTTTTTCTTTTTTTCTTAAGGAAAGGTTGGTATCGATGAGCACACCGATCAAGCTTACACTCAGTAACACTACTAGAGAAATGAATACTACTGTAAAGTCGGAAAAATTAATGCCGGAGCTTTTTGCATTATAATGAAGTGCAAAGAAGCACAAAATATAAGCAATTATAAAGAATACTATTGAAAAGAATGATTTTCGATTCATTAGGTACCATGCGTATACACTGATGATTACTGAGAGTATCGCATAATAGAATAGTTTCTCACCGCTGAACACTGCATTGAGTATCCAAAACATTAGAATACTGAATGCTGAAAGTGTGAATGCGAATAATATCAGACTGAAGATGAGTTTCTGTTTTTGGTTTGTATGTTTCATAAAGTCCTCCTCTTTTCATTAATATATCATATTTTTGTGTGAAGTGGTATGATTATGGCAGAGAAAGGATGTGTTTTTATGTCAAATGTTATGCGTGTTGAGGGTTATGGTGAGATGAGTGCACAACCAGATATGATGAGATTTCATTATGATTTGGTACAAGATGCGGATTCTTATTCTGAATCTCATATTCAATTGAGTGCTCAATATGAGGATTTGGTTCAAGCATTTAAATCTGTTATGTTGAATACGGCTTTGATTAAAACGAGTTCGATTGATGTGTCCATCATTCATCCCTATGAGGATAAACCAAAACAATTTAGAAGTTCTCAAAAAATTATTTTTGAGGACAGAATTAATTTAGATAAAATGAATGCTTTGTTGGACGCTTTGCGTGCTTCAACTGATTTTAATTTTTCTTTATCTTACTTTATTAAGGACAGCACAAAGTATGAATATGATGCTTTAATTTTGGCGATTAATGACGCTACTGATAAAGCTAAAATTATGGCATCTGCTTCAGGAGTGAAGTTGGGTTCTATAAAAAATATTGATTATGGTTCATCAGGAAATATGCCGCCACTGATGAGAACGATGAGTATGGATTCACATTCTATGAATGCTCAAGATCTTAAGGTTTCTGAAACTGTTGTCGTTTCTTGGGAAATTAAGTAACTCACTTTAATCAGTGAGTTTTTTTCTCTCTAGAAACAAATAAAAACTCCTTACTGAGTAAGGAGTTTGATGTTAATTTGGTGCTTCGTGTCGGGATTGAACCGACGACCCACTGATTAAGAGTCAGTTGCTCTACCTACTGAGCTAACGAAGCATGAGTATATTATATGCTTCTTGTGTGCATATAACAAGAATAAGTTTGAATCTTTGGTGATTCTTACTTATTTTTTTGTGAAAAATGTCACTTGCTTGTTTGTGTGTTGTGCAATGGACTATAATGTAAAGAGCTAAGGAGTTTTGACTATGATTGAATTAGATGCGTTAATAATTGGTAAGGGGCCTGCTGGCATTCAGGCTGCACTTTATATGGTGCGATCAAATGTGAAGCCACTTGTTATTGGTAAGGATTTGGGTGCCAGTGAACAAGCTCAGATTGTGGATAATTATTATGGTTTTGCGTCTATAAAAGGACCTGAACTGATTGAAATTGGTATTAGACAGGCGGAATCAATGGAGATTCCTGTCCTAACAGATGAGGTCATTGCGCTTACTTTTGAGGGTGATCGTTTTATTGTTAAGACAATTCAAGAAACTTATGCCTGTTATGCTTTATTATTGGCTACAGGTGCACAAAGAACCATTCCTCGTATTCGTAAGATTCGTAATTTTGCGGGTAAAGGGGTCACGTATTGTGCGGTTTGTGATGGGTTCTTCTATCGTAATAAAGCGGTGGCTGTATTGGGTCATGCTGATTATGCGGCATCGGAAGCCAGTGAGTTGGTTGAAATCTGTGATACTGTTTATGTATTAACGGATGGTTTAGAGCCTACTGCTGAATTTGATTCGCGTTGTATTATCATTAAGGATAAAGTACTTTCAATTGTCGGGGATGATAAGGTGAGTGGTGTTGAGCTTGCTGATAGAACTGTTGACGTTGAGGGTGTTTTTGTGGCTTTGGGCAGTGCTTCTTCTATGGATTTGGCGTCTCATATGGGACTTGAGATTCAATCAGGACGCATTGTCGTGAATTCAGAACAAGAAACGGCGATGCCAGGGCTTTTCGCTGCGGGTGATTGCACACCTGGCCCTCAACAAATTGCGAAAGCGGTGAGTGATGGGTGTATTGCTGGAATGAATATGGTTGGTTATGTACGAAATAAGAAACGAGGACTAAAATAATGCATATATTTGCGAGTGATTATGATGGAACTTTGTATAAAAATGAAGTGATCCGTCCAGAAGAGTTAGAGGCCATCGAAAAGTTTAGAAGCTTGGGCCATAAGTTTGGGATTGTGACGGGAAGAAACATTGATTCAATTCGTCATGAAATTGAAAAACATGAAATTCAAGTTGATTTCTTGATTGGTATTAATGGTGGTGTTGTGATGGACCATGAGGGCAATCAAATCCAGACATTTAAAATTAAAGAAGAAATCATTGATGAAATTTTTGCGGTGATTGAAAAGTATGATGTGAGTTATTTTGGGGTCAGTGATGGGTATCGAAATTCTCAATTAATTCAAATCGAGCCTTCTCACATTCACAATGAAAACTCACCTATTGAAACCATTCGTTTGGCGGGTGTTACTGGAATGTATGTTGGTAACGGTAATGTTCAGAAAGCTCAAAGACTTTCTGATGAGATTAACGAAAAGTTTGCTCAGTTTGGGGTTAAGTCTCATGTTGCGGGAACATTTGTTGATATCGGAGTTCATGGTGTGACTAAGTCATCCGGGATTGAGTTGTTGCGTGAGCACTTTGGCTACTATGGAGAAGTCTTCACTGTAGGGGATTCTTTCAATGACATTCCGATGTTAAAAAACTATAATGGATTTTTAATGGAAAATGGGGTTCGAGGACTCTTAGAATTTGCTAAGATGGGTCTTGTGGATAGTGTTGCTGATGCCATTGCGCGTGCGATTGCTGTAATCGATTTATAGGGGGTTAAAATCATGAATCATGAATTGAGTGATATTGAAATTGAAACATTACGTGATACGTTGATGGATGAGTCTGTCTATTCGGATTTGTCTGTGCTTTTTAAAATGTTTGCGGATCCAACAAGATTAAGAATATTCTCTATATTATCGAAGCAAACAATGCGCGTGGATGACTTACGGGAAATATTAAATATGAGTCATTCAGCCATCTCTCATCAATTGTCTTCTTTAAGAAAATTGAATTTGGTTTGTGCGAATAAGGTGGGGCAGTCTGTGTATTATTCTTTGGCTGATGATCATGTCATGCAAATATTTAAACAGGCTTTAGATCACGTTTTAGAGTAAAATCATTTTCTTACATGATTTTTACATTTTTTATGTAAGCCTATTTACATTCCCTGTAACAAAGGTTATAATACAAATGGAATAGAATAGGATGATGACAAATGGAATTATTAAACAATGGTTATTTTTGGCAAAAGATAGATTCTTTGGTCTTGTCGACTCACGTAGTCATCTCACAAGAACAGGGAACGCATCACCCTAAGTATTTGAATATGGTTTATCCAGTTAACTATGGTTACTTGGCAGATACCGATGAAGTTAAAGTATTTAAAGGGAGTCTTAAAAAATCGTCAATTGATGCTGTCATGGTTGTTGGAGATATTCTTAAACGAGATTTAGAAGTGAAGCTCTTGCTGGGATGTACTCCAGAAGAAGAACTTGAAATCCTTCGATTTATCAATCAAACAGATTATCAAAAAGGAATCTTGGTTCGTCGTGGTACGGAGTTGCCGGATTGGGCAATGACTGACTAGAACCCTGGGGACAGATGCATGCATCTGTTTTTTCTTTAATAAATTATGAAAAAAGCACTTAAGCTTGGATAAGTTCCAAGTCCTTAAGTGCTTTTTCTATGCCGTCATCTAGAATGTTTGCTGTGACGTAGTCAGCTTTATCTTTTACTTCTTGGGGTGCATTACCCATGGCAACGCCAATGTGTGCATATTCTAACATTTGCATGTCGTTGTGAGCATCACCAAATGCGATAACTTGGTCCCAACTTGCATTGAGTCTATTTAAAACAAATTCAATGCCTTTAATTTTGCCAGCATGAATCGAGTAAACATCATAGGCATCTTTGTATGCTTTGGCATAGAATCCGTTTGGTGCTAGATGTTTGGATGCTTCGATGATTTTTTCGTCTCCCATCATGAAGATTCCCATGGGTAATTCTTCTCCAAGTTCTTTGCCTGAATAGTCATGTAGGATGTGTTCCTTTGGACTGCCTTTTAAGTAAACTGACTTGAAAATTGCCATGCCAGAGAAAATGTGCATGGCATCTTTCATTTTTAGTCCAAAACCAAGATTATTCTCTAGTGCATAGGATTTGAGTGCTTCGACTTCGTTTCGTTCCATAAGAACATCATATATGACTTCATCTTTTTCATTGTATACGCATGCACCATTGATGGTGACTGTATATTGTGGTTTGATTTCTTCATGAATTGGATCTTGAATAAAATAGAGTGATCTTCCAGTCGCAATGAGGACTTCAATATCATTGGCTTGAAGTTCCTTAATGGCTTTGATGGCTGAAGGAATAATGTTTTGTGTGCCTCTTGGAATGAGGGTGTCATCAATATCAAAAATTGCGACGCATATATTTTTATTTTTCATACCAATATCTTAACATATATGCCTATCAATTATGGTTTTTTTTCTGTATAATAATGTACAAGGTTTAGGAGGACATGAGAGATGATGAATGGGAAATTAATTAAAGAGGCATACACTTTTGATGATTTATTATTGGTTCCGGCGAAGTCTTCGGTGGTACCTGCTAATGTCAGTTTAGAAACGAAGTTAACGGACAAGATTACTTTGAAAATTCCGGTTGTTTCGGCTGCTATGGATACAGTTACAGAATATGAAATGGCCATTGCGCTTTCAAAGCTTGGGGGAATGGGTTTCATTCATAAAAATATGCCTGTTGAAGCTCAAGCAGACATGGTAAGAGCTGTTAAAGATGAAACAATTTCTGATGAGTTTGAGGATGCAAGTACGGACCATGAAGGTCGTTTACTTGTAGGGGCAGCTGTTGGGGTTGGTGCGAATGTTCTGGACCGTGTGCGAGCACTGGTTGAGGCTGGTGTTGATGTTGTGGCTGTTGACTCCGCTCATGGTCATTCATTGGGAGTTATTGAAGCTGTTAAATTAATCCGTTCTGAGTTTTTAGATCTTGATATTGTGGGTGGTAACATTGTTACTGCTCAAGGCGCAACCGATTTAATTTATGCTGGAGCTAATATTATCAAAGTCGGTGTCGGTCCTGGTTCTATTTGCACAACGCGTGTTGTTGCAGGGGTTGGGGTTCCTCAACTGACTGCAGTGAACGATGTGTATCATGTTGCGAAACAGTATGGTGTTGGGGTTATTGCTGATGGTGGCATCACACTGTCTGGTGATATTTCTAAAGCACTTGCTGCAGGGGCATCATGTGTCATGTTGGGTGGTTTATTGGCAGGGAGCCTTGAAACACCGGGCGATGTCATTGAAGTTTTTGGTAAAAAAGTTAAATCATATGTTGGTATGGGTTCATTAAGTGCGATGCAACGCGGCTCAAGTGATCGATATTTCCAAGGTGGCGTTCAGGAACTTAAGAAATTAGTTCCTGAGGGCATTGAGGCAACTGTTCCTTACAAAGGTTCTATTTCTGAGGTCATCTATCAAATGATGGGTGGCGTTCGCTCAGGAATGGGGTACTGTGGTTGTGCGACAATAAATGAGATGCATTTGAACGCCCAATTTGTTAAAATAACTGGGGCGGGCTTGAAAGAAAGTCATCCTCATGATGTAGATAATGTAAAGGAGGCTCCTAACTATAATGGAAAATAAAAAAATACTGGTATTGGATTTCGGTTCTACTTATAATCAAGATATTGTAAGAAAAGTAAGAAATCTCGGCGTTTATTCGGAGCTCATTGATTATGATACTAAGGCCAGCGATTTGGCTTTGGATAAAGACATCTTAGGTTTAATTTTAACAGGCAGTCCGCGTTCGGTAAATGATAAAGATGCTTTCTCAATGGACCCTGAAATATTTAATATGGGAATTCCAGTGTTGGGAATTTGCTATGGTATGCAATTGATGGCTCATCAATTGGGAGGGAAAGTTGAAAAAATGAATTTTGCTGAAGAAGGATTGGTTGAACTTACAGCAGATTCAGATCAAAATCTCTATACAAACAATGAAAGAGTTTTCATGCATCATGGTGACCATGTCACTGTATTGCCAGATGGATTCACTAATTATGCTTATACAGATAAAACAGTGAATGCACTCATGATCAACAAAGAAAAAAATCTATTCGGTACACAATTTCATCCTGAAAAAGATGAGAGTGATGTTTTAGATAATTTTGTTAATAAAATCTGTGGTGGACAAAATACTTGGACCATGGAAAACTATGTTGAGATGCAAACAAAACTCATCCAAGACCAAATCCAAGGAGATCAAGTTATCTTGGCCTTATCTGGTGGGGTTGATTCTGCTGTAGTAGCGGCATTGTTACACCATGCCATTGGAGATCAACTTGTTTGTATCTTCGTTGACCACGGTTTAATGCGCAAGTATGAACCAGAACAAGTCGTTGAAGTATTTGGCAATCACTTTAAAATTAACTTAATTAAAGTTGATGCTCAAGATCGCTTCTTAAGCAAACTTGCTGGTGTTGATGATCCAGAACAAAAACGAAAAATTATTGGAAACGAATTCATCGAAGTATTCAACGATGAAACGAAAAAACTTGAAGAAGCCAAATGGCTTGCACAAGGAACCATCTACTCCGATGTCATTGAATCAGGAACCAGCAAAACTGGTAAATTGGTTAAATCACATCACAACGTAGGTGGCCTACCAGAAGATATGAAATTTAAATTGGTAGAACCAGTAAGGTCATTATTCAAAGATGAAGTAAGAGAATTGGGTTTAGTTTTAGGTCTTCCTGAACACATCGTTCACCGTCAGCCGTTCCCAGGTCCAGGCCTTGGAATACGCGTATTGGGTGATATCACAAGAGAAAAAGTAAGAATCGTACAAGACTCTGACTATATTCTAAGAGATGAAATGAAAATTGCTGGATTAGAACGAAAAGTATGGCAATACTTTACAGTCCTTACCGGACTTAAGAGTGTTGGTGTAAAAAACAACGAAAGAACGTATGACTATACTCTTGCCATTCGTGGTGTGAACTCTGTTGATGGTATGTCTGCTGAATGGGCACGTATTCCGTATGAAGTTTTAGACACAGTATCAAAACGAATTCTAAAAGAAGTAGAAGGCATCAATCGTATTGTATATGATATTACTTCTAAACCTCCTGCAACAATTGAGTGGGAGTAATTCAAATAGTATACTTAGATAATCTGAGTGTCTCATAGTAATTTAAATGGAGCCTGATGGCTCCATTTGTTCGTATTAGTCTACAAAACTAGATCAAATTGTACTCATTCTGTATTCACAGACATTATAGATTATGAAATGTTTTGAAAAAGGATAGATATACCGAATGTTCAGTTTTAAAATAATCTATTTCCCTTAGTTTACTTTCACGCCCTATTGATATATGATTAGGGCGTGAAAGTAAGGTGGTATAATGGATAAGTTTGCTGTAATGGATGAAATTGTTAGGAGAAATGAAGGATATATTAGGACTTCTGAAGCAAGAGAGAATGACATCTCCCGAACCTATTTTTCAGAGTATGTTAAAAAAAATAATTTAATGAGAGTGGCTCATGGCATTTATATGACTGAAGATACTTGGCAAGATGATATGTACGTAACACAAATAAGATATCCTGAAGCGATTTTTTCACATGAAACAGCTGCTTATTTATTGCAACTTACAGATAGAGAGCCATTTGAATTGTCACTTACACTGAAAGCGGGAAAAAGTTCAACTAGTTTAATTAAAACTGGGGTAACTGTATACAAAATCAAAGAGAATTTATTTGAGATTGGTTTAATATCACTGCAATCCCCTACAGGACATAAAATTCGATCATACAATGATGAAAGAACTATTTGTGACTTAATCAGAAATCGAAGTAGTATTGAAATTCAAGAAATTCAGTCGGCATTAAAAACATACTTAAGAAAAAAAGAAAGAAACATTCCAAAATTAATGAGGTATGCTAAATTACTTTCAGTTGATAGTATTATTAGCCTATACATGGAGATGCTCTTATAATGATCAACACATCTGTACAGCTGAAAGCACTCGTAAGAAATAAATCTGATGGTGATAGCACTAAAGCACAGTTAATAATTAGGAATTATGTTATGGGAAGATTTTTGGTCAGAGTTTCAAATTCAAACTATAGAAACAATTTAGTATTGAAAGGAGGAACTTTAATTGCATCTATAATCGGTATCGATAAGAGGTCAACAATGGATATTGACACTACTTTAGTCAATATGGAAATGAATGAAAATCAAATTTCTGTGATGCTCAAAGAAATTTTAAGTGTCAAATCAAATGACAATATAATATTTGAGGTATTAAGTATAGAAACAATAATGGAGGATTTCGATTATCCAGGTATTAGAGTGAAACTTAATGCTCAGATTGATAGGATGAGAATTCCTTTGATCCTGGATTTTTCTACTGGTGATGTTTTGACCCCTAGAGCCATAGAATATAGTTATGAACTCATATTTGATCAAGGACATATCTTTATACTTGCCTACAATATAGAAACCTTATTAGCTGAGAAGTTATAAAATAATAAAATCAAATTGTATATTCAAGATTAAAGAAATAAGTAAGGAGGTGTTTACAAGTTTTTTGTATTATAATAAGTATAAATAATGAAAAAAAGGGATAATTTTAGATGATAATATTCATAAGGGAGCTGGTAGTATGATGAAAATTCGAAATAAGTTTTTAATTGTACTCAGCATTAGCCTGAGTATACTATTAAGCTTAACTAATATATATCCACTAGACGATGATTATGAAGAAATAAATTTTTTAACCGAAACTGAAACAAATGAGATAGAGAAATTAATAAATAAAAATATGAGTGATGGTAAGATACCTGGAGTATCTATAATAATAGTTAAAGATGAAAAAACTGTTTATCAAAGAGGATTTGGATATTCAGATATAGAAGAGAGAAATCCAGTTACGTCCAGTACTTTATTTGAATTAGCATCTAATAGTAAAGCTTTTACTGCATTAGCTATTTTAAGTTTAGAAGAAAGTGGACAAATTGACCTTAACGATCAAGTGGATAAATATATACCTTGGCTAAAAGTTAAATATAAAGGAAATGAAATACCAATAACTATTGAACAAGTCCTGCATCAAACAAGTGGAATAGCATCTTTTACTATAAATATGATTCCGGTTTCAGATGAGGATAGTGCTCTGGAAGAAACAGTAAGGACATTAGCAGGAATAGAGTTAGATAGTGAGCCTGGAAAGATGTTTCAATATGCTACTATAAATTACGATATTTTAGGATTGATTATTGAAAAGGTTACAGGTAACACATACGAAAATTACATAGATGAAATTATTTTAAAACCAATGGAATTAAGAAGCACTTACCTCTTTAGAAATAAAGATATAAATGAACGAGTAGCCAGTGGATATAAAATTGGGTTCTTGAAACCGCGTTTATATGAAGCGCCAATATATCGCGGAAACAAACCAGCAGGATATATTATATCTAGTGGTCAGGATATGGCAAAATGGCTTAAAATTCAAATGGGCACCATGAATGAATTGAATTTTGATAAAGATACAATTAAAAAATCTCACGAAGCAAGTACTGTTGTTGATGCAAGGGGGAAAGAAGTACTCTATGCTGGTGGCTGGTTTATTGAACCAAAAGGACAGATTACTCATGATGGAATGAATCCTAATTATTCTTCTTTTATAACATTTAATAATAAAGAAAAAATCGGAATTTCTGTTTTAAGTAATATGAAATCAAACCATATTCAAAATATGGGACTAGGAATAAACGGAGTGTTACATGAAGTTGTAAGTAATAAAAATATAGAAGATTCAAATCAACTTATAGATAAGTTAGCTGTTGGTATATTATTCATTTTATGCATTATAATTTTACTTGTTTCATTTCTTTTAATAAAAATTTTAATAAAGATATCTAGGAAACAAATACATTTGAAATATAATGATATAAAAACAGGTTTTAAACTTAGTTTTTCATTAGTATTTATGTTTGGGTTAAGTTATTTTATATTTTTAATACCAAAGATTATATTAAGTGGATTTTCATGGGAAACTGCGTTTGTTTGGAATCCATGTAGTATTAAAGTGACGTTGTATGCATCCTACATAACTATTTGGTTTACATATATATTATTTATATTTAGGACCATTTTTAAAAAACAATTATAAATATTGGCAATATGAATATGCTATAATGTTTTATATCATTTCTTTAATTAAGATGGTATATATCTACTTAATTTTTGAAGTTAAGGGTTAGGGTGAATTATTGGAGTCAAAACTTGGGTGGTAGAAATTAAAAATCAGACTTATATGATTTCAATTTAGTTTTAATTTTACTTCTCTTTGGAAATATGTTAGATTCACTTAATAATTAAAATGTTTTTGAAATTGAGAGACTTCAAATTATTTCTAATTATTAGGGTTTAATGAAGTTATTAACGAAAAAAAGTATGAGGAAAATCGGACCAATCTTTTTAAAGGTATACCACATAACGTATATAGCTAACCAAAATAATATATAGTACTACAACGATACTAATAAACCATATACATAAATAAGTTATTATAGGAATAAAGTTTTTATTATTAGCCAATAATGAGAGTGAAAAAATTTAAAATTTATAGAATGGAAAAAACTCTCTTTAGTACATTTCAATAATATTTAAAAGAGCTATATTTTATTAGTATTAATATTTAAAGAGTCTAAATTATTCTCTATTCATATGGGTCCATTACTGATAAGATTCACAAAAAATCAAATTATTTTTATTAATCAAAATACAATAATCAGTATTTTTAACATCAATAAAATATACTGTTAATAAAAGGAGAATTTATGTCATCTATTCTTGGAACAATCAATACACCTTCGTGGGCACTGCCTTGGTGGAGTACTATGGTCATAATAAATGTTATAAGTGTATCAATCGGTCTTGTACTTTTTGCTAAATCAAAAAAAGTTGATAAGCAAGAACCTAAAACAGCTAATTATAGAAGAAAAATGAGAATTGCAGGTTTAATTTTTATTTCAGTCGCACTTTATCGTTCAGTATTTGTTTCAAGTTATCCAGAAAGAATCTCTTGGTTTGAATCAATGGCAAACAGTCCTATAATTATAAGAAGCATTGCCTTCTTTGCGGAACTTGCATTCGCTGCTCTTATAATGTGGTCTTTACTCAATTTGAACAAAGATGTCCCA
>CBDUDQ010000026.1:0-14686 GCA_965365985.1 uncultured Erysipelothrix sp.
TACTTTTAATTCTTATTTTTGGGTTCATATTTAGTAATGGATTTAAAAGTCTCAGTTTTGATATGCTTAGCAATGATTATTGGTCTAGCAATCTTTTGGTTGAAGTTCAGTCTGGATGTCACACATTTGAAAAACCAAATAATGTTAAGGGTTATTTCAGTGAATGTTATGGGATTGCATTTGAGGACAAATTATCTCATGAAAAAAAAGAAATGATTGTTGTTTCTTATTTAGATTCTAATTCACCATTTGCTCTTGCAAAAGATTTGAGTGCAGGACCAAACAAAGGTAATGTTATCGGTATTTCAAATGGAGACCAAATTGAAAGAATCTCAAGTGATCAAGGCTCCATTGGGATGGTTAAGGGTCATGATGCCAAGACACTTATTGAACTTTTGGAAACAAGTGAAATAGAATCTCTTTACTATAAAACTGCAGGGGGTGGTATTTGGGGGTCACTTAAAACAACCTTCATTTTGATCCTTTTAACCTTGGTATTTGCTTTACCTTTGGGTATAGGCGCAGCGGTTTATTTAGAAGAATTAGCAAAAGATACTTGGCTGACACGTTTGATTGTGAGTTCAATTGAAATGTTAGCGGGTATTCCAAGTATTATTTTTGGCTTGATGGGTTTGGTGGTCCTTTTTCCAATCACAAGTTTATTTGGCATTGATTCAACTTCTATTTTACTGGGGGCACTGACCATGTCGGTAATGTTGCTTCCAATCATCATTCGTTCTGTCCAAGAAGCGTTATTGGTTGTTCCTAAGGCTTATCGCTTGTCCTCTCTTTCTTTAGGGGCAAATGAAACTCAAACCATATTCAAGGTAGTCTTACCTTCGGCACTTCCTGGTATCATTCTTTCCATATTGCTCTCTGTCAGTAGAATTATTGGTGAAAGTGCGGCGTTAATATATACAATGGGAACCTTTATTAATGATTCTCCTCGCATCAATCAAGGGGCCACCACATTGGCAGTACACATTTGGTCGATCATGGCTTCAGAGCAACCCAATTTTGAATTGGCTTCTGCGATTGCCATTGTTATATTGGCTGTGACATTGGTTCTCAATCTAAGTTTGAAATTTATATCTGCTCGCGTACAAAGAAAGTTGGGATTATTATGATCGCATTTGATGTTAAAAATTTAAGTTTATTTTATGGCGAAAAACAAGCGCTTCGAAACATTGATATGAAAATTGATGAACGACAAGTGATTGCTTTTATTGGGCCATCGGGTTGTGGTAAATCCTCTTTTCTAAGATGTTTTAATAGGATGAATGATTTAATAGATTCTGTTAAAATAGAAGGAGAAATCTTCTTCGATGGAAAGGACATCAATAATCTTGATGTTGTAAATTTGAGAACAAGGGTAGGCATGGTATTTCAAAATCCAAATCCATTTCCTATGAGTATTTTTGACAATGTTGCTTATGGGCCGCGCTGTCAAGGGATGAAAAATAAAGAATCCATTAAGGAACTTGTGATTGCTTCTTTAAAACAAGCTGCACTCTATGAAGAGGTTAAGGATAATCTGAGTGCCAGCGGTTTGAGCTTATCAGGAGGTCAACAGCAACGTTTGTGTATTGCGCGGGCGATTGCACTGAAACCTGAAGTAATTCTAATGGATGAGCCCACTTCTGCACTGGATCCAATTGCAACTGCGAAAATAGAACAATTGATTACAGAGTTAAAGAAAGACTTTACAATCATTATCGTAACTCACTCAATGCAGCAAGCGGCGAGAATTTCTGATAAGACAGCTTTTTTTATGGCAGGAGAAATTATCGAATACGATATAACAGGGAGGTTTGGATAATGCAAAGAATTGATGCAAGAATGAATTCATTTGAAAAAGTCCTTTTTGATATGAGTGATGATGTTGAGCGCGCTTTACAAAATGCATTTAAAGCGCTAGAAAAAGATAGCAAAGAATTAGCGCTTGATGTCATGGAATATGATGACATTATTAACAGTCTGGAAGCGAGAATAAATATCTATGCCATTGAGATATTAAGTTTACTCCAACCAATGGCACGTGATTTACGTTTGATCATTGGGGGAATCAGAATCGCCAATGAGCTCGAACGTATAGGGGATTATGCCAAAGACATTGCACGTTTCATTTTAAGTTCCAAAACAATTGAAGATGAAACACGTGAATCATTCAATAAGCTGGGAGTTTTATTGCTAGAAAACTTAGCAAGTACATTCGATTTGATGAAAAATAGGGATATTAAAAAAGCTTATGATGTCGCATTGTTGGATGATCATTTAGATTTGGAATATCAAAAATTTCTAAGGGATTTAGTGGATATACAAAAACACAACCTTGTAGATATCACAAGAGTTTTAAGAAGTATTGAACGTGCAGGCGACCATGCCAAGAATATATGTGAGATTGTGATTTATATAGAAGGGGGTCAATTTATCGACTTTGGTTAATATATATTTATATCATAATTAAGGATTGGCGAAAGCTGATTCTTTTTTTGATCTTAGGGGGTCTTTATTTTCTTTTCAGAGACTGGTTTAAAGGCACTAAGCTATGATATAATAGGATAGGATGTGATTAAAATGACAATTAACTTTTTAAATGATTCAAACGATAATTTATGGAATGATTATGAGATTCATTGTGAACCTCTTTTACTTCGAACTTTGAAGGCTGTTGGACATGATGAAAACGTAAATGTAAATCTTGTCTTAAAGGATGCTGAAGCGGTTCATCAATACAATCTTAATTATAGAAATATTGACAGAACAACAGATGTATTGAGTTTTGAGGATGATACTGAAGAAGATGGCATCCTTAACTTGGGCGATATCATAATATCTGTTGATTCTGTAGTTCAACAAGCGAAAGACTATGGGCATTCTACTAAAAGAGAATTTTGTTTTTTAGTGGTTCATGGATATCTTCATTTGTTGGGTTATGACCATGGTACAGCAGTTGAAGAAAAAGAAATGTTTGATTTGCAAAAGGAGATCTTGAATGCCTATGTTCCAAAAAGTAATTCTTAGAACGATAAAAAAATTTGGTAGTGCATTCGAAGGTGTCTATGCAGGCATACGATATGATCGCTCTATTCTCATCCAAGTACTCTTAGCAATCATATCTGTGATTGTTTTTACTTTTATGAAAATAGATACCATTTCATGGTTGTTTGTTATTTCAGCAGTGTTTGTTGTTTTAATTACCGAGTTTTTAAACTCAGCAGTAGAAGATATTTGTGATCTGCTGGTAAAAAAATATGATTTACATGTCAAAGAGATTAAAGATATCGCTGCTGCCGCAGTCTTATTGGCAGCAATGTATGCCGTTATCGTCGCACTTATAGTAGTGCTAAGGAGTGTAATATGAAAGATCATTTAGTTGAAAAAGCTTTTGAGGCCATGAAGAATGCTTATGCGCCTTACTCTCATTATCATGTTGGTGCTTGTATTGTAACTCATGATGGTACTGAATTTATTGGTGCAAACATTGAGAATGCTTCTTTTGGGGCAACAAATTGTGGGGAGCGTTCTGCTATTTTTGCGTGTTACTCACATGGTTACCGAAAAGAGGACATCGCAGGTATTGCCATTGTGACTGATGGAAAAATACTAGCTGGGCCTTGTGGCATTTGTAGACAGGTTCTTTCTGAATTACTTGAAGTGGATACACCGATTTATTTATCAAATGGAACAGAGACTAAAACAACAGACATTCAATCTTTAGTTCCAATGATGTTTGGAAAGAAGGATTTAGATGAGTTTTAAATCAGGATTTATATCAATAGTGGGAAGACCCAATGCGGGTAAGTCTACTTTAATAAACGAATTAGTGAAACATAAAATTGCGATTGTTACTGAAAAAGCGCAAACAACTCGCGATGCGATTATAGGGGTTTTAACTGAAGAAGAGCATCAAATTATTTTTATTGATACGCCTGGAATTCATAAACCAAAACATGAATTGGGAACCCGTATGAATAAGAGTGCTTATGCTCACTTCAAAGGTGTGGATGTCATTTATTATATTATGGATGGAACTGAGAAATTTGGTACTGGTGATGAATTTGTGAGCGAAAAACTAAAAAAAGTTAAAATACCAGTATTTCTTCTTATCAACAAAATCGATGAAATGACACAAATGGCTTTACTTGAGAAAGTAGCTGAGCTTTCTAAATTAGGGTTTTCTGAGATTATTCCAATTTCGGCTTTAGAAAAAGATAATTTAGACAGACTTCTAGAAGTGAGTTTAACATACCTCGAAGAAGGACCGATGTATTATCCAAAAGATCAAGTATCGGCTTATCCTGAACAATTCATATATGCTGAAATCATTCGAGAAAAAATTCTAAAGTTAACCCAAGAGGAAATTCCTCATTCTGTGGCTGTTACAATTGAGAGAATTGTTAAAAAAGATAAAACTACATTACTCAATGCAGTGATATTGGTGGATAGAGATTCTCAAAAAGGGATGGTTATTGGTAAAAAAGGGGCCATGCTCAAAAAAATAGGTCAAGATGCTCGAATGGATTTAGAGACGGTGATTGGTGGGCCGGTATTCTTAGAAACTTACGTTAGAGTTGAAAAAAACTGGAGAAACCGCACTAAAATGTTGAATCAGTTGGGCTATGTAGAAACTGAATATGAATGAGAGTGAAAAAGGTTTCATCATATCACTAAGTGAATATCGCGAACATGATGCCATGATTCATTTTCTAGGAGAAGAACATGGGTTGATGAGACTTGTTTTACCAGGTTATTATCGTTCAAAGTCTAAACAGCATGCTTTAGGGTTGCAGTGGTCTTATGTCGATTACCAATTTAGATATAAAGAAAATTCTTTAAATCGCATTATTTCTGGGGAACTTCTAGAAGCGTATCTTATGTATCGACAAGATTTTGAATGGTTGAGTTTTATGACCTTTGTATCAGAGCTATTAGTTAGATCTTATGATTTTGGGCACCATGATGAATTATTTAAACATTTTAAAAAGATTGTCCAAAATAAAGTTAGTGTATTGGCTGTGATTGATTTAATCAAACTCTTGATTGATATTCATGGCTTTACACCAGTAACAGATGCTTGTGTTATTTGCAGATCCCCGAAAATAGACAGTTTTTCAATAGAACAAGGTGGATTCTTGTGTCAAGAGCACAGCTCTCGCAAAAACGATAAATTAACTCTAATTTTAATTTATCAAATATTTCACGAATTAGAACTTTCATCCAGTGATGAAAAGACACAATATGAGGTTTTAAATATTTTAGTCTCATATTTTGAATATCACGGTGATTATCGTTTTAATTCTTGGCAATTTATATATAACAATGGAAGGTAGATATTATGAAAAAATTTGAATTTGAAACAATAGTAAATCACGTACGTACTTCTGGATTTGTATTCCAAGGGTCTGAAATTTATGGAGGATTAGCAAATACTTGGGATTTTGGTCCTTATGGTATTAATCTTAAAGACAATGTTAAAAAATTATGGTGGGAATCATTTGTATCTAAAAACCCTTACAATGTTGGAATTCAATCTGCAATTTTGATGAATCCTAAGGTTTGGGAAGCAAGTGGTCACCTTGAAACATTCAATGATCCATTGATGGATTGCCGCGAATGTAATACACGCCATCGTGCTGACAAATTAATTGAAGCATTTACTACGGAAGAAATTAATGCTGGAGTCATGACTTTAGAAGAGATGGAAGATTATATTGAATTGCATAATATTAAATGTCCAAATTGTGGAAAACATAACTTTACTAAGATTAGACAATTTAACTTAATGTTCAAAACGCACCAAGGTGTGGTTGAAGAAAGTTCGAATGCAATTTACTTGCGTCCTGAAACTGCTCAAGGTATGTTTACAAACTATAGAAACGTTCAAAGAACTATGAGAAAAAAACTTCCTTTTGGTATTGGGCAAATTGGTAAATCATTCCGTAATGAAATTACACCAGGACAATTTATTTTTAGAACCCGTGAGTTTGAACAAATGGAACTACAATTCTTCGTTAAACCAGGGGATGATTTGAAGTGGTATGAATATTGGAAAACTTTCTGCATGGATTGGTTGATTGGTTTGGGCATTAAACCAGAGAACTTACGTCTTAGAGAACATGATGCTGAAGAGTTGAGTCATTATTCAACGGGTACTTCAGATATTGAATATCGTTTCCCATGGGGCTTTGATGAGTTATGGGGGATTGCGGATCGTACAAATTATGATTTAAGCCAACATCAAAAACATTCAAAAGTTAATATGGAATATTTGGATCCAGAAACAAACGAAAAATTCATTCCATATGTTGTTGAACCTAGTTTGGGTGTCGAACGTTTGATGCTTGCACTAATGTGTGAAGCATACGATGAGGAAGAATTGGAAAAAGATTCGAGAATTGTCATGCATTTCTCACCTAAAGTAGCACCGATACAGGTGACTGTTTTACCACTTTCCAAAAAATTGGGCGATAAAGCATTAGAAGTTATGAATGTGTTGATGTCAGACTTTACAGTGGACTATGATGAAACTGGAAGTATTGGTAAACGTTACCGCAGACAAGATGCTGTGGGTACACCTTACGTAATAACAGTTGATTTTGATACTTTAGAAGATGAAACAGTAACACTTCGTTATCGTGATTCAATGGAACAAGTTCGTGTTTCTCTTGCGGAAGCAAAAGAAATAATGCTAAAAGAAATAAAAGGGTAATCCATGCGAATCCCAGAAGGTGTCATCAATGACATTCGCGCAAAGTCAGATATTGTCGATGTCATTTCGACATATCTGACACTGAGTAAAAAAGGCAAGAGTTATGTCGGAATTTGTCCTTTTCATGAGGACCATGATCCTTCTATGACTGTGGCTCCTGATAAACAAATATATAAGTGTTTCAGTTGTGGTGCGGGTGGAAACATCTTCACGTTTGTTCAAAACTATGAACAAATTTCATTTGTTGAGGCTGTGATTAAAATGGGTGATCTCGCAAATATTGATATGAGTAATTATCATGTCTCGTCTGCGCCCCAAATTAGCGAGTCAAAACAGGGTGTCTACGATGCTTTAGATGAAACACAAAAGTTCACTGAGTATCAACTTTACTCAAAAGAAGGAAAAGTTGGTTTGGATTTAATGAAAGAACGAGAATATTCCCAAGAATTGCTCAAAAATTTTGGGGTTGGTTTGGTTTTTAAAGACAATCAAATCTATAATTTCTTAAAAGCAAAGTCTTTTGAGGATAAAACACTTCTTGAGGCTGACTTAATAAGACTGCAAGAACATGAGGTTAAGGATGTTTTTTATGATCGAATCATGTTTCCGATTCATGATGCCTATGGCAAAGTAATTGCTTTTAGTGCAAGATCTATCGATAAAAATTCTAAAGTTAAATATATTAACAGTGCTGAGAATGATGTTTATATTAAAAGCAATGTACTTTATAACTTCCATCGTGCGAAGGATGAAGCGCGAAAAAAATCAATGATCATCGTCAGTGAAGGGGTTACGGATTCAATTGCTTTTACAAAAGCAGGGTTTGTTAACGTTGTCTCTTTATTGGGGGTTGCATGCAGCCCTTCTCAGATAAAGTTACTAAAACAAGCATCCAATAATGTTGTCTTAGCATTTGATGCTGATAGAGCAGGAATAGACGCTACATACCAAACTGGTCAGAAGTTGCGTGCAGCGCATTGCAATGTGAGTGTGTGGTATAATGATAGCGGCCTAGACCCAGATGATCTCTTAAGAACTAAGGGCAAAACTGCGATTGAAGAAGGCATCGAGAACCGGTCGAACTGGTTTGATTTTCTCATTCATTACAGTTTGAGCATTTATGGTCTGGAATCATTTGAACATAAAAAGAAAGTTGTTGAGTTTGTTCTTAACGACCTTAAGAATGAAAGTAATTTAGAAAAAAGCTATTACCTAGAGAAATTGGCTAAATTAACTGGATTCGATCAAAGCGTTTTATCTGCAGAGTTGAATTTGAAATCTCAAAAGAAAGTTCAGCCGATAAAAAGTCAAAGTTTAAGTCTCAAAGTATCTTTCATGGATTCCAGTCTCTCAGAATTAAACATTCTGAATATGATTATAGAATCTAGAGAAGCAGCTTACATTTATAGAGATTGTCTGGGTTTTTTACCCAGTGCGAACGCTAACAAACTTGCTTTGATTATTTTAAATCATTACAGAACTCATGATGTATTGAATGTTGCTGATTTAATATCACAAGATATTGGAAATGAAACACGAGAGTTTTTAATTGATTTGCAGTCCAGCACTAATTTAATGCCGTACAGTGAAAAGGTTCTTAAAGAAATTATTTCACTAATTGAGAAGCAATTGACCCAATTTAAACTAAGAGATTTGCGTGCCCAAAACATGGCTTTACTTAGTTTTGAAAAAAGTCAAAAAGCTTTATCAGAAGCCATAGAAACGCTTCGAGTTGATAAAAAAGAAGGAGTGTAATGTATGACAAAAAAAGTACTAAAATCCCTAGAAGAAGTTAAATCGGATTTTTTAATTAAATTCGAGAAGAAGAAATTTCTTCTAAATAAAGATGTAGAAAAAGCAATCCAACACTTAAAGATGACAGATGAAGATTCGGAAAATCTATTTACTTGGTTTAATGATAATTCAATCATTTTAGTTGATACAGAAGAAGAATTTGATGAAATGATCACTCAAAGTACTGATGAAGACGATGAGGTCGAAACTGAAGATTTTTTAGGTGAAGATGGAGAAGAACCATTTGACGATTCAATGAATAAAGTTGACTTGAGTTCTTATGAAAATGAGTTAACTTCTGCAAACCTAGTAAGAATTAACGATCCTGTTAAAATGTATCTTAAAGAAATTGGTCGTGTTAACCTTTTAGCTGCTAAAGATGAGCCCGAAATTGCGCGTCGTTTAGAAGAAGGACTAGAAGCAAAAGAACTGATTATAAATATTTATAAAGAACGAGTTGATCCAGATATCTCAGAAGATGATTTAGCTGATGTCAATATCGAGGAGATGTTTGGTGTTTTAACAGACATGTTCGAAGATGATGAAACAAATTTAGCGTATGTTAAAAACTGTATCAGCACACATTATGATGGTTTAGAAGCACGACGCATTCTCATCTCAGCTAACTTACGTTTGGTAGTTTCTATTGCTAAAAAATATGTTGGTCGTGGGATGCTTTTCTTGGATCTAATTCAAGAGGGTAATATGGGTCTTGTAAAAGCAGTTGAAAAATTCGATTATACTAAAGGGTTTAAATTCTCTACTTATGCTACATGGTGGATTCGTCAAGCAATTACACGTGCAATTGCTGACCAAGCCAGAACAATTCGTATTCCAGTTCATATGGTAGAAACAATTAATAAATTAACTAGAATTCAAAGATCATTGGTCCAAACTTTAGGCCGCGAACCTACTGCTGAAGAAATTTCTGCTGAAATGGAAGGCATCTCTCCGGAGAAAGTCCGAGAAATTCAAAAAATTGCCTTGGATCCTGTGTCACTTGAAACACCTATTGGTGAGGAAGATGATTCTCATTTGGGTGATTTCATTGAAGATAAAGACGCACTGAGTCCTGATCAATATGCTAATAATGAACTTCTAAAAGATGAAATTAGAATGGTTTTAGAAGGCTTAACAGAACGAGAAGAAAAAGTATTGCGTTTACGTTTTGGTCTTGAGGATGGAAGAAACCGAACACTTGAAGAAGTAGGCAAAGAGTTTAATGTTACCAGAGAAAGAATTCGTCAAATTGAAGCAAAAGCTTTACGCAAGTTGAAACATCCGACGCGTTCTAAGCGTTTGAAAGACTTCATCGACAAACGATAATGAGACTTTCTAAACGACTACAAGGAATATTTGAGATGATACCACAAGACAGTGTTCTTGTGGATGTCGGAACTGATCATGGATTGTTGATGATTAAAGCCATTAAAGAGCAACGTTCAACTTATGCTTATGGGCTTGATATTAATCCTTTACCGTTAAAGCAAGCGCATGATAATGTCGTGCGCTTTGCTTATGAAAATGAGATTGAATTAATTTTAAGTGATGGCTTAAAGTCGTTTGATGCAAAAGCCAATTGTTTCGTTTTTGCCGGTTTGGGTACAGATACGATCCTTGAAATTATTAAAGCTTATGAATTTAACAGTGAAGCCTCTTTGATAGTTCAAAGCAATACAAAAATTGCTTTATTACGAGAATCAATGAATGCTTCAGGTTTCAAAATTGTCCAGGAAATGTTTTTAATTGAGAAAACAATTCCTACTTTTATCATCAAATTTGTTAAAGGCAATGAGATATTAAATAAAAAGGATTTCCTTTTAGGCCCCTTACTCATGACTCTAAACAACAAAGAATACGAAGATTACTTAAATGAGCGCCAAAGACATTTAGACACGATAAAAAAGTTTGATGAAAACTTGAATTATGAATACCAATGTATTTTAAATAGAAGGAGAACCTGTAATGAATAATATTAATCAAAAGTTTTTTGAATCGATTCGTTTTAAGAAATTAACCAGCGTTCAAGAAAAAGTTTTAACAGAAGTGAAGAAAGAACGAGATTTAATTGTCAAGTCAGACACTGGGACAGGTAAGACTCACGCCTTTCTATTTGCGATACTTGAACTCATAGATTTAGATGTCAATCAAACACAAGCCATTATCTTAGCGCCTACTCGTGAACTTGCAATGCAAATTGATCGTTTTGCTCAGGATATTAAAGCGGTTGATGATCGTTTATCATTGGCTTTAGCAATTGGAGGTATGGAAGGCACAAGACTAAAGAAGAAGTTGGAAACCCAACCTCAAATTCTTGTTGCTACTCCAGGTAAACTTAAAGATTTGTTGGAAGAAAACGTTCTGCGCTTGGACTATGTTAAAACACTCATCATTGATGAGACAGATATGATGCTCGATTACGGCTTTATCACAGAAGTTGATGCGATTGCATCACGCTTATTAGATAAAACAATATTCATGCTTTTCTCAGCCACGATTCCAAATGGCTTAAAAGCATTCATCAAAAAATATCTGCATCATCCAATTGAAATAAATGGTGAAGATGAAGAAGCGCTGAAACCAAGAATTGAGCATATTTTAATTAATAAAAAACATAAAAAAAATGGGGATGCTGTTTTGGATGTTCTCAGTAACATCAATCCTTTGTTAGCCATTGTGTTTACCAATACAAAAACTGAAGCGGTAGAGATTTCTGAATTCTTACAAAGCTACGGCATTGATTGTGTCGAAATTCATGGAGATGTGAGTGATCGCGGAAGAAAACAAGTGGTCGCAAAAATCAACTCTAAAAAAGTACGCTATATTGTTGCGACTGATTTGGCAGCTAGGGGTATCGATTTACCTGAAATTTCTCACGTAATCAACGTGGGTTTACCATCGCATGACTTATCATTCTATACACATAGAAGTGGCCGTACTGGTCGAAGTGGTCGCGAAGGTTATGCCATTACATTAGTTGGAGACAAAGATCAATCATCTGTATCCCGTTTAATGAAACAGGGAATCAAATTTGAATATAAGAAATTTAAAGACGGTGCTTTAGAAGATGTAAGACCTTTTTATAGTTTTGCTCAAAGAACCCGAAGCTTGGATCCAGAAGTTACTCAAATTTTAAATCGTAAGAATGTCAAAGTTAAACCTGGCTATAAAAAGGCACGTAAACATCAAATCGAAGAACTTATGAATAAAAAACGACGTGATATGATTCGTGCTGAAATTCGCGATCAAAAGAAACAACGTGCTAAATTAAAACAACAAGAAAAAGAAACTCAAGATTAGGAGGATGACACATGGCAAGAAAAAGAACGAAAGTAAAAAATGACTATAGCGGAAGTAGTGACCACTTAAAGAAAAAATTAAATTTGAGTGAAACCATTGATAACCGTTTGAAAATTTTTATTGCCATTGTCATTTTATTTGCTGGTGTGCTCATTTATCGTCTTTATGATATTCAAATTGTGAACGCCAGCCACTATCAAAATCTATTGGAAAAGTTTTCTTCATCAGCAATCACTCAAAACACTAAAAGAGGAGAGTTTGTCGATAGAAATAATGTCAGTTTGGTTTCAAATAAAACTAAAAATCAAATTACTTATTTTCCTGTAAAAGGAACAGCCGAAAAAACCAAGTGGAATCTTGCTTATTTATTTGCTGAAACTTTTGATTACGAATATAAGTTAACCGAACAAGAGAAAGCGGACCTTTGGCTTTATCTATATGAGGAAGAAAAAGTTTTTTTCTCTGAAGAAGAAAAGTTGTCTTGGAAAACCGAAAAATTGTCGGCTTTAGAAATCTTGCGATATAAAAGAGCTAAAGTCGATGAAACCATGAAAGAGTCTTTAACAAGTCTAGAAGAAGAAGCCTATAAAATATTTATGCTTATGATGCGTGCGACCAATGCAAATGTCATTATTTATGATGATGCCACGCATGAAGACATCGCTTATATAGCTGAGCATCAATCCATGTTTCCTGGTTTCTCATACCAAATTGATTGGGAAAGGGCTTATACGGATGATGCAAATTTAGATTCTATTTTTGGAAGTATTTCAGACATACCGCTTGAGAAGTTAGATTATTTTTTAGCCATGGGTTATGAAATGAAAGACAAAATAGGTTCCTCAGGATTAGAATATCAGTATGAAGATCTTTTATCTGGAAGTAAATCAGAGTATGTTCGAGATCCTGACACGGGTTTGACACAGACAAAAAAAGGTGTAAAAGGCTATGATTTAAAAATGGCTTTAGACATTGAATTACAAAAAGAAGTTGAAAATATTTTGACTGGATTGCTTGAATCTAGCAAATACGAAAAAAGACGGGAATATTCTGATCAAATGCATGCTGTGGTTACTGATCCTAATACAGGAGATATTTTGGCCATAGTCGCGATTAAAAGAAGAGATGATGGCAGTTATTACAATGACCCTGAGTTAGTTTTACTGAATTCTTATCCTGTGGGTTCTACAGTCAAGCCTGCAACTGTTTACATGGGGTTGGAGGAGGGCGCCATCACTCCAGGTACTACTTTCTTGGATACACCTATGTTCATAAAAGGGACGCCACCACGCCGTTCTTATGCCAATTTAGGATTGTTAAATGACATTCAAGCCATTACTGTTTCATCTAATATCTATATGTTTCATGTTGCCATTGAGTTGGGTGGTTCAAAATATGTTCCAAACGGACCGCTAAATTTCCAAGATCCAGATAAGACATTCAGAACGATGAGAAATTATTTTTCTCAATTTGGTTTGGGAGTTAAAACCATGATTGATTATCCAAGAGAAGAAATGGGATATAAAGGAAAGAGTCAAAACTCTGGTTTGCTACTTGAGTTTGCAATCGGCCAATATGATAACTACAATGCGCTTCAATTAAATCAATTCGTCACCACTTTGGCAAACGATGGCTATCGTTTAAAACCAAGGATGGTTACCGAAGCGTTTGATAGTGAAACCAATCAAGTTGTATATGAAAATGCGGTAGAAATATTAAATACAGTTGATAACAAAATGGCATTAGGTAGAGTTAAAACGGGAATGGGCTTATGTTATTCTCGAGGTAGTTGTGGTGGGTTCACAAATCTAGGAACCAGTGCTGCTGGTAAAACGGGAACTGCTCAAGATAGAATTGCTGGTGTGCCGGTGAAAAACAATACATTCATCGCTTTCGCTCCTTTGGAAAAACCTGAAGTAGCGGTTGCATGTATCCATCCACACGCCTATCAAGATAACATAGATACCGGACTTGATAACCTTTGTTCTATTGCAAGTAAAAAAATTGTAGAAAGCTATATGAATTTAAAATGATGTATGCTATAATAATTAAGCGTAATATTAAAAATGGAGGTTTAAAATGAGAACACAAGCTGTATTAGTTTGCCAAGAGTGCAAAGAAGAAAATTATAACTTCACACGTAACAAAAAAGTTCAACTTGAACGTATGGAAGTCACTAAATATTGTCCACGTGATCAAAAACACACGTTACATAAGGAAAAAAAATAAGCCGCTGGCTTATTTTTCTTATTATCATGAAGATTAAAAAACAAATCATGGGTCATGTTGAAACCAATACATATTATCTTGAAATGAATGATGAGATGATTGTGGTTGATCCATGCATCGATCCGTATCAAAATAGTAAAAGACTTTTGAAACCTACCATAAATAAAAATGTAATTGCTGTTTTAATAACTCACGGTCACTTTGATCATATTTCAGGAATTGATGCCATTGTAGCGATGCATCATTGTCCTGTATATGTTTATAGTGAGGAAAGACATATGTTGACTTCAATCCATCATAATCTTTCATATATGAGTACCGAACCATTTACTGTTCAATCGCCAAGTATTCCACTTAAATTAGGTGCGATGTCACTGGGTCAGTTTAAGTTTAATATAATTCTCACAGGAGGTCACACTGCATCTTCAATTTCTTTTATCTTTAATGATGATATTATATGCGGTGATTTTATCTTCAAGAACAGTGTCGGAAGAATGGATTTACCGACTGGTAGTGAATCCCAGATGAAAGAAACTATTAAACAATTCGTAAAAGAATATTCAAATAAGAATGTCTACCTCTATCCTGGTCATGGTGATATCACTACTTTAGAGGATGAGATCAAAAACAATCCTTATGTAAGGAAATTAA
>CBDUDQ010000027.1:0-14144 GCA_965365985.1 uncultured Erysipelothrix sp.
CTTATATCTGACCATGGGTCAAATGTTTGCTTATAAACTCTATTTACCTGAGTTTCTGAATCCTAATACCAATGCACTCAATTATGCCATCGCTCAGATTCTGTTAACGGCACCGGTTGTATGGTTAAATAAAACATTCTTTACTCGGGGATTTAAAACTTTATTTAAACTCAATCCAAACATGGACTCTTTAGTGGCCATTGGGACGGGATCGGCAATTGCGTATTCATTCTATGGTTTTTACCAAATTGTTATTGGAAATCATATGTTTGCGCATCATCTCTACTTTGAGTCTGCTTCTGTTATTTTGGCATTAATCAGTTTAGGGAAATATATGGAATCTATTTCTAAATCCAAAACCTCATCTGCCATTAAAGCTTTATTAAATCTCAGACCAAAAACTGCGATTTTATTAAGAGATGGCGAAGAACTTGAAATTGACGTGGACGAAATAAGAATTGGCGATCTTCTGGTGGTTAAACCTGGAACATCAATTCCCATGGATGGATTCATTACTGAGGGAATTTCTTCTGTGGATGAATCAATGTTGACAGGAGAAAGTTTACCTGTTGATAAGCACGTAGAGGATGCGGTTGTTATGGGGACCATGAATATTAACGGTCGTTTAATCATTCAAGCCAGTGTTGATAATAAAGATACTAAATTAGCTAAAATTGTTGAGTTGGTAGAAAATGCTCAAAACGAAAAAGCCCCGATTTCTAAGGTTGTTGATAAGGTTGCTGGAGTATTTGTGCCTGTGGTGATTGTTATTGCCATCATTGCAGGTTTATTCTGGTATTTCTATTCAGGAGACTTAGAACTTGCGTTGACTGTATTTGTGACGGTTCTGGTTATTGCTTGTCCGTGTGCCTTGGGTCTTGCGACTCCGACTGCCATTATGGTGGGTACAGGATTGGGTGCACAACATGGTATCTTCATCAAATCAGCTGAGAGTCTTGAAGCAGCAAGCCACATTGATGTGGTTGTATTTGATAAAACAGGAACATTGACTCACGGTAAACCGGTTGTGACTGACATTGTGACTGACATGGAAGAAAATGAATTCTTAGCCATGGTATCTTCTTTAGAGAAAATGTCCGAACACCCATTGGCTCAAGCCATTTATAATGAATCAGTGATAAGAGAGCTAGAGTTGATTAATCTTGATCGATTTGAAAACTTAGTGGGTCGTGGTGTTCTTGGGTACCATGATAACAAACAATTATTAGTGGGTAATGAAGCGTTGATGAGAGAATACAATTTAGACTTTTCGAAATTTGAATCTCAAATTGGCTCATTGGCCAAAGAGGGCAAGACTGCAATGATCGCAAGTCTTGATGGACTTGTTATTGGTATTATTGCTGTTTCAGATACCATTAAAGAGGAAGCGGTACAAACAGTTAAAGAACTTCGTGAAATGGGTCTTGATGTCATTATGATGACAGGGGACCACAAAGATACTGCTCAAGCCATCGCGAATCAAATTGGTGTTGAACATGTATTGGCTGAAATCTATCCTGATCAAAAAGCCGCTGAAGTTGAAAAACTTCAAAAAGCTGGTAAAAAAGTCATGATGGTTGGGGATGGTATCAATGATGCCATTGCTTTAGTTCAGTCTGATGTTGGGATTGCGGTTGGTAGTGGGACAGATGTTGCGATAGAATCAGCATCATTGGTCTTAATGAAAGAAAATATTCTTGACGTAGTTAAAGCAATTCGTTTATCAAGAAAAACAATGACAAATATCAAACAGAATCTGTTCTGGGCATTTGCCTATAACGTAGTTGGCATTCCGTTTGCTGCTGGGGTATTCAATCTCTTATTCAATGGGCCTTTCTTGGACCCAATGATTGCAGGGGGGGCAATGGCATTCAGTTCAGTATCGGTGGTTGCCAATGCTCTAAGATTAAAAAAGGCAAACTTGAACGCTTAAAAAATCGATATAATTTTAAAAGAAAGTAGATGGACAATTTTTATGAATGATTCTATCTACTTTTAATTTCTTTTTTTAATAAATTAATTCTAGTCAACATCTTAAAGAAGTGAAAGGAGATTTATTTATGAACAAAGAACATGATCACAACAAAATGAAACAAAATAATGAAATGGACCACGATATGGAGAAGGGCCATCACAAAGGGATGAGTCATCAAGACCATCACAGAATGATGATTGAAGATTTTAAGAAGAGATTTTTCATATCGATGGTTGTTACAATACCAATTTTAATCTTATCTCCAATGATTCAGGAGTGGATGAATTTTAAAATTGAGTTTACTGGAAGTGGCTTAATCCTATTTGGATTGTCAACCTTCATTTATTTTTATGGGGGATGGCCATTCTTAAAGGGACTCAAGGACGAACTAAAAGATAAAAATCCTGGAATGATGACCTTAATAGCAATGGCAATTTCTGTCGCATATTTATACAGCTCCGCAACAGTATTTGGTCTTGAAGGCAATGATTTCTTTTGGGAGCTTGCAACACTCATTGACATCATGCTTTTAGGGCACTGGATAGAAATGAGATCTGTCTTAAGTGCTTCAAGTGCACTTGAAAAATTGGCTGAGTTGATGCCAAACACTGCACACCTTATTAAAGAATCTGGAGATGTTGTTGAAATACAATTAAGTGAACTAAAATCTCACGATAAAATACTAATTAAACCAGGAGAGAAAATCCCTGCAGATGGGATTGTCATTAAAGGAAGCAGCTTTATCAATGAATCGATGTTGACTGGAGAATCTAAACCTAAAGAGAGAACAGTTGGTGAATCGCTCATTGGGGGATCCATAAATGGAGACGCATCTCTGGAACTTGAAGTGAAGAATATTGGTGCCGATTCATATTTATCAAAAGTTATTGAACTTGTTGAAAATGCACAAAACTCAAAATCCAAAACTCAAGATCTTGCAAATAAAGCTGCATTTTGGTTAACGATTATTGCCCTCAGTGTCGGGTTTGGTACATTGATAACATGGTACATTATTACGGGTGACTTCACATTCGCTATTGCTAGAATGGCAACCGTAATGGTTATTACATGTCCTCATGCACTGGGGCTTGCGACCCCTCTTGTGGTAGCAACCTCTACTGCACAATCTGCAAAGAATGGTCTTTTAATTAGAAATAGAACTCAGTTTGAAAATTCAAGAAAAATTGATACTGTTGTTTTTGATAAAACAGGAACTCTGACTTATGGTGACTTTGGAGTTAACTTCATCGAAATATTTAACGAAGATTATACTGAAGAATCAGTGATACAATATGCTGCGACACTAGAAACCAATTCAGAGCATCCGATTGCTACAGGAATTATTAAAAAGAAAGATGAAATGAATCTTTCTAATTTAGAGATGAATGATTTTAAAGCAATTCAAGGTAAGGGTGTTGAAGGAACTGTTAATGGTAAAAAAGTCTTGGTCGTCAGTCCGGGGTATTTAAGTGAAAATAACATTGTTATTCCAAAAGAACTGCCAGAGCAAGGGATATCTACTGATGTATTTTTAATCATCGGTGGAAAACTCATTGCCGCTATAGGGCTTTCGGATAAAATTAGAGAAGAATCATTTGATGCCATTAGAAAACTTAAAGAACAAGGCATCAAAACATGGATGCTTACTGGTGACAATGAGAAAACCGCAAAATTTGTATCTGAAAAATTAGAGTTAGATGGTTATTTTGCTGAGGTTTTACCTGAACAAAAACAAGAAAAGATTAAAGAGCTTCAAGCTGAAGGTCGATTTGTTGCAATGACCGGTGATGGTGTCAATGATGCGCCTGCGCTGGCCCAAGCAGATGTTGGAATTGCCATTGGTTCTGGAACTGATGTAGCAGCTGAAACTGCTGATATTATACTGGTTAATTCAAATCCTGAAGATGTCGTTTCCCTAATCAACTTTGGTAAAGAAACATATAAGAAAATGATTCAAAACCTCATCTGGGCTACTGGATATAATGTGATAGCAATCCCATTGGCTGCAGGTGTGCTCTATAATTATGGCGTTGTTATCTCACCTGCAATTGGTGCAGTGTTAATGTCATTGAGTACTGTAATTGTGGCTGTAAATGCCAAGTTATTAAAATTAAATAAATAGTAGAAAGCAATAAAAAGGTGATTTGTGTTATGAAAGATAAAAATAAATGGAAATATATATCAGGGTTGTTTTTAGTTTTAATCATATTTGCCTTAGGATATTACTTTAAGGACAGTTTTACTAATTCAGGAAATGAAGTAGATGACAAACCAAACATCTCGCAAACTACGAATCCTTTACCGATACCAGCATTGTTAGAAGATATGAGTCTAGAAGATGGTAAAGCTGAATTTAATTTGATTGCACAGCACGGTAAAACGGAGTTCGTTAAAGGAAAAGAAGTCGATACCATGGGATATAACGGAAGCTATTTAGGGCCTGTTATTAGAGTTCGAAAAGGTGATGATGTTACGATTAATGTGAATAACGAATTAAAAGAAGAAACGACAGTGCACTGGCATGGTTTAGAGGTTAACGGTGATATGGATGGGGGGCCCAATCAGGTTATTGATTCCAATACAACATGGTCTCCGTCTTTTGTAATCGACCAACCTGCATCCACACTTTGGTTTCATCCTCATGTATTACATAAAACGGGTGAACAAGTTTATAAAGGACTGGCTGGTTTGTTTTACATTGAAGATGAATTTTCAGACAGTTTAAATATTCCAAAGGACTATGGGGTTAATGATATCCCGATTGTCGTTCAAGATAAACGCTTTAATGATCGTGGAGAAATTAATTATAATTTAGATATGATGGATTCTATGCATGGTTTCATGGGTGATACAGCTGTAATTAACGGTGCGATTAACCCACAACTGGAAGTGAAAAATGAAGTCATCAGACTCAGACTGCTGAATGGTTCCAACGCCAGAGCCTATGATTTTAATTTCAGTGATAATGCCGAGTTTTATCAAATAGCTTCTGATGGTGGTTTCTTAAGTGAAAGTGTCCCGATGACTCAAGTTTCTTTGGCACCTGGTGAACGGGCTGAAATATTACTGGATCTTTCAGAATACAAACTCGGAGATATGCTTACTTTTAAAGATTCGAGTGCTAATTTGATGACGATTAAAATCACTGAAAAAATTAAATCAAATCAAAAAATACCAAAAGATTTAGTAGAAATTGAAGAATATGATTTAAATGATGTTGTTCGCTCAAGAAACTTTGTCATGAGTGGCATGGGTTCAAATGTGTCAATCAATGGCAAACAAATGGATATGAATCGAATTGATGAAACACTCAATTTAAATGAATTAGAAGAGTGGGTTATCACCAATGAAGGTCATGGTAACGGCATGGGCATGGGTGGCATGATGGGCTCAGGTCCTCATCCATTCCATGTTCATTCTGTCCAATTTAGAATCATTGAAAGAAATGGAAAAAAACCAGCAGCCAACGAGCAAGGTTGGAAAGATACAGTCATGTTGGATTCTGGGGAAGAAGTGAAGATTCTTGTTAAATTCAAAAAACCAGGTCTCTTTATGTATCATTGCCACATTTTGGAACATGAGGATGCTGGAATGATGGGTCTTTTCTCAGTAGAGTAGTTATAATAGAAAGTTTTTTTAAAAAAGGCACACCTTGCGATGTGTCTTTTTTATAAGTCATGTATAATGGTCGTAGTAAGCACGCAAAATAAATAATAACTGATAGGAGGAAATATATGTCAGAAGTATATATTGTTGATGCAAAAAGAACTGCAATTGGTAGTTTTATGGGAAGCTTGAAAGATTTTAAATCAAGTGATCTTGCCAGTGTTGTTTTAAAGTCAATTATTGAGAGTACGGGTATTGATAGCAAAGATATTGATGAAGTAATTTTAGGTCATGTTTTAAATGCAGGACAAGGACAAGGTCCTGCAAGACAAGCATCTATTAATGCGGGTATTGATATCAGCGTTCCAGCGTATTCACTCAACATGGTATGTGGGAGTGGTATGAAAGCGGTCATGAACGGGTTTGCTGGAATTAAAGCAGGAATGGCACATTTGGTAATCAGTGGTGGCATGGAATCCATGAGTCAATCCCCATTTTTATTGCCACACACAATGCGTTCGGGTCGTAAAATGGGAAATTTTGAAACTCAAGACCACATGATGGTGGATGCTTTGATTGATGCTTTTGATGGCAATCACATGGGGATTACTGCTGAGAACATTGCTGATAAGTATTCAATTTCTCGCGAAAGACAAGATGAATTTGCTATTGCCTCGCAAGAAAAAGCAATTAAGGCAGTGGATTCAAATCGATTTGAGGAAGAAATCGTTCCAGTTATGATTAAAACACGCCAAGGCGAATTTACTTTTGATAAAGATGAATATCCAAATCGAAAAACAACATTAGATATTTTGGCAGGTTTGAGATCCGCCTTCAAAAAAGAGGGTTCAGTGAGTGCTGGAAATGCCTCAGGACTTAACGATGGGGCCAGTGCTGTGTTGTTAGCCGATCAAAGCATGCTGGATAAATATAAACTTAAACCACTTGTGCGCATCGTTGCTGTAGGTCAAGGGGGCGTTGATCCTAAAATAATGGGATTGGGTCCCAGCGCTGCGATTAAACATGTTCTCGATAATGCAGGCATGGAACTAAAAGATATGGATTTATTGGAATTAAACGAAGCATTCGCGGCTCAAGGACTTGGGGTCATGCATGAACTAAGAGAATCATACGGTGTTGATGGTGCTTGGTTTGATGAAAGAACCAATGTTAATGGGGGCGCAATTGCTTTGGGTCATCCATTGGGAGCCAGTGGTAATCGAATCCTTGTTACTCTAATTCATGAGTTAATCAAGCAAAATAAACGTTACGGATTGGCTTCATTGTGTATTGGTGGCGGTATGGGTACTGCTATCATCGTAGAGAATATGAATTTTGAATAATAATTTAAACTTCTTAATTCATAATAAATAAGATTAAATCATGTGAATATTTAGAATAAAATACAATATATCTGCATAAAAAGAAGAAAACTTAAGAATCAGAATAATATGAAATTAAAAGGGGTCTAAAGGTTTATTTCAGTTTGACTATACTGTGTTTCTTAGAGATAATTGATTTATCTAAGTAGTGCAGTTTTTTAATTCATGGAGGTGAATAGACCGGAGGTAAATTATTAAATTAACTGCTTGCGTTCAATTTAAATAGGGAGAAAAATAAGTGAGTAAATATATGAATATAATTAATGAATTAAAGAAACAAAAACTGAAAAATTTAGTTAACAGAAAAAAATCTTCGATGGCTTTTTTCTTATTGATAGTTTTATTGTTAACAGCCTGTAGCACTGAAATAACTTTAACTTTAGATGCGGGAGAAGGTGTATTTAGTGATAACAAGTCTACGATGATGTTAAAGACAGATAGAAGCGTCGCAATTAAAGAAAACGAAATGAGTGAGCCCACCCGTGGAGAGGACTTTGAATTTGGGGGTTGGGTTAAAAACAATGGTAAGATAATTTCAAGTGAGATCAAGTTAGATGCCAGTGAAACTTTAAAAGCAAAGTGGTTAGCAAAAAAAATAGAAACAAAAACGATAATAACTAAGATTCCTTTTGAAATAGAAAGAAAAGAAGATTCATCAATTTTGAAAGGGAAGGAAGTAGTTCAACAAAAAGGCGTTGAAGGTGAACAAACTGTAATCAACGAATTGTTGTATCTTGATGACGTTCTCAATAAGACTACAAAATTAGAAGATAACATTACCGTTGAGGTTCAAAATGAAGTAATTCTTATAGGAATTAAAGAACCAAAACCTGAAAATTTGAGTTTTATTGCTCCAGTTCCGGCCAAGCCAGCTGCACCAGCAAACCCATTACCAAATAAACCTTCTGAGGCGAATAAGCCAGTACCAGTACCAGTACCAACGCCAACGCCAACGCCAACGCCAACGCCAACGCCAACGCCAGCACCAGCACCAACACCAACACCAACACCTTCGGGAGGCAATTACACACCAACCCATGGCGTTGATGTTATTCCAAATGAATACAATGATAATTTTCCAAATTGTGATGAAGTAAGAAAAGAATATCCCAATGGAATTCCGGAGGGCCATCATGCATATAAACCAACTCATGATAGAGATAAAGATGGTTGGGGTTGTGAGATGAAGGGTAAATAAAGGTTAATAATTATAATTAATAACAAAATGATTATAGAATAAGCACAAAATCTAAAAGCCATCATTCTCTTCCAGAGTGATGGCTTTTTAAAATATATCTATTAGTTAATGAAAAATAAGTAAAATAACCACTCTTTCTACCAGTTAGGTATAACGTTTAAGCGATTCTTCTGTAATTTAAGCGTTTTCATTTGCTTGATGGGGTTGGTTGTAGTTATAATAGAGTTAGAAAAGGACAGTGATAATATGTTTTATGATAAAGTACAAGAATCAGTTGAATTCTTAGAGTCAAAGAAGACTCTTAAACCGAAATTTGGTATTATTCTAGGTAGTGGATTGGGCTCATTGGTGGATCGTATTGAGAACCAACAAGTTATTTCATATGATGACATTCCTCATTTCCCAAAATCGACTCTGGAGGGTCATGCGGGTAATTTAGTTTTTGGTACGATTGGTGATCAAAACTTAATGGTCATGCAAGGCCGTTTCCATTTCTATGAAGGATTCGAAATGAAAGAAGTGACTTATCCGTTGTTTATGATGAAACAAATGGGAGTGACTCACATCATTGTTACGAATGCTTGTGGTGGAATCAACCCTGGTTTTAAACCTGGTGATTTAATGATCATTGATGATTTCATTAATGGCGTTGCGACAAATCCATTACACGGATCAAATGATGAGCGTTTTGGACCGCGTTTCCCTGATATGTCTGAGCCTTATAATTTAGACTTCAGAAAAAAAGCAACTGATATTGCTGATGACTTAGGCATTGCTTATAAGGAAGGCGTCTATGCTTACTTCCAAGGGCCTTACTATGAAACGCGTGCAGAAATTAAAATGTACGGTAAATTGGGCAGTGATGCCATTGGTATGTCTACTGTTCCAGAAACAATCGTGGCTAACTATTTAGACATGAAGGTTTTAGGAATCTCAGTGATCACTAACATGGCAACAGGACTTCGTGATGGGGCTCATTCTCATGCTGAAGTGGTTGAAATTGCCAACAGTTCAAGTGCAAAACTTTGCGATTGGGTAGAAGCATTACTCAAAGATTGGAAATAAATTATGAAACATATTATATTTGTTAAAACAATTAAAACTGAAGAAGATGTTAAGTTAATTAATGAAGCATTGGAGTTCGTTGATGTTAAATATAATATTTCTCTCAATAGCAGTACTGTCACTGTAGAAGGGTCAAATGACCTAATTCACAGAACTAAGCAAGCAATTTCACAAGCAGGATTTATTATTCAATAAATCTTGCTTTTCTTTTGGATTTTTTACGACTCTTATTGAAATAATTGTTTAAGTGATTCATTTTTGATATAATGATTAAGGTATATAAGGAGGCAATTTATGACAAAAAGAACTGTCAGCGACTTAGATGTCGCTGGTAAAAAAGTCATTGTACGTGTTGATTTTAACGTTCCATTGAAAGATGGCGTTATTACTGATGACAACCGTATCAATGGTGCACTTCCAACCATCAAATATTTGGTTGAGAATAACGCGAAAGTAATCCTTATGTCTCACTTGGGAAAAGTGAATCATAAAGATGCTGAAAAGACTGAAGCAGACAAAGCTAAAAACAATTTAGCGCCTGTCGCTGTACGATTACAAGAACTATTACCTGATACAAAGGTAACATTTGTTCCTGTAACACGTGGTAATGCACTTGAAAATGCGGTTGAAGCAATTCAAGATGGCGAAATCGTCTTAATGCAAAACACTCGCTACGAAATTGGTGAAAGCAAAAATGATGAGAATCTGGCTAAATACTGGGCAAGTCTTGCTGACTTGTTCGTAATTGACGCATTTGGTTCAGTGCATCGTGCACATGCTTCAACTGTTGGTATTGCAAAAGAATTACCATCAGCACTTGGTTTCTTAGTTGAAAAAGAAGTGAAGTTCTTATCTGAAGCGATTTATAGTCCAAAACGTCCATTTGTGGCAATTTTGGGTGGCGCTAAAGTAAGTGATAAAATTAATGTCATCGAAAACTTATTAGATGTTGCTGACAAAGTTATTGTTGGTGGCGGTATGGCTTATACATTCTTTAAAGCCATGGGTTATGAAATCGGAACATCTCTTGTTGAGATGGATCGTCTTGACTTAGCCAAAAAGATTATGGAAAAAGCAGGGGATAAATTAATTCTTCCTGTCGATACACTTGTCGCTAAAGAATTTGCGCCTGACTCACCAGCTGAAACTGTTGATGTAGATGCAATGCCTGAAGGCATGATGGGCTTGGATATCGGTCCTAAATCAATTGAATTATTTAAAAAAGAATTAGAAGGCGCAAAAACTGTAGTATGGAATGGCCCAATGGGTGTATTCGAATTTGACGCTTTCGCAAAAGGAACGCTTGAAGTCTGTAAAGCTATTACAGAAATTCCTGGTGTTCTCAGTGTTATCGGTGGTGGGGATTCTGCAGCTGCAGCCATCCAATTAGGATTTAAAGACGACATTACTCATATTTCTACGGGTGGTGGCGCAAGTCTTGAATTTATGGAAGGAAAAGAATTGCCGGGTATTGCGGCAATTCAGGATAAATAAAAATGAGAAAACCAATAATTTTCGGTAACTGGAAAATGAATAAAACAAATGCACAAGCAGAAGCATTCTTTGAGGGTGTTGATTCTTTTGCAACAGATAAAGCTGATTTCGGGGTAGCAGTACCTTATACAGCTTTAGCCACATCAGTGAAATCAGCTAGAAACATTCATGTTGCTGCTGAAAACGTTCATTGGGCAGCAAATGGCGCATACACAGGAGAAGTTTCAGTTGAAATGTTATCCGAATTGGGTGTTAAATGGGTCGTTTTAGGTCATTCAGAACGCCGTCAATATTTTAACGAAACAGATGAAGAAGTTAACAAGAAAGCTGCAGTTGTTATTGCTGCTGGAATGACTCCTATTGTTTGTGTTGGAGAAACATTGTTTGAATTTGAAGCAGGTAAAACTGAGAGTGTAGTTCGTAAACAAGTTTCAGGATGCTTAAGTGGATTGAATGCAGAAGACGTTAAAACTCTTGTTATTGCATACGAACCAGTTTGGGCAATCGGAACAGGTAAATCAGCGACAGTACAAATTGCTCAAGATACTTGTGCATTAGTGCGTGATGAAGTTCGTAACTTATTCGGTGACGATGTTGCTGAAGGCGTTAGAATTCAATACGGTGGTTCAGTGAAACCAGAAAACATCGTTGAGTACATGTCACAAGAGGATGTTGACGGTGCTTTAATCGGTGGGGCTTCATTACAAATAGATTCATTTAAAGCAATCATTGACGCAATCAAATAATTTAAAAAGTGAAATTTATTATTAATATTAACATACAGGAGGACATTTAATTATGCCATTTATTATCGATATTTATGCTCGCGAAGTCATGGACTCACGCGGTAACCCAACTATTGAAGTTGAAGTAACAACAGAATCAGGCGCTTTCGGACGTGCAATCGTTCCATCAGGCGCATCAACTGGAGAACGCGAAGCTTTAGAACTTCGTGACGGTGATAAATCACGTTTCTTAGGTTTAGGTGTACAAAAAGCAGTTTCTAATGTTAATGACATTATTGCTGAAGTATTAGTTGGATTTGACGTTACTGATCAAACACTCATCGATAACATGATGATTGAACTTGACGGAACAGCTGACAAATCAAAATTGGGTGCAAACTCAATCTTAGGTGTTTCAATGGCTTGTGCTATTGCAGCAGCAAACTTCTACGGCTTACCATTGTACCAATACTTAGGCGGATTTAACGCTAAAGAATTACCAGTTCCAATGATGAACGTTATCAATGGTGGATCACATGCTGACTCATCAGTTGATTTCCAAGAATTCATGATCATGCCAGTTTCAGCTGGATCAATCAAAGAAGCAATCCGCATGGGTGCTGAAGTATTCCACGCTCTTAAAGCTGTATTAAAATCAAAAGGCCACGTTACTGCAGTTGGTGACGAAGGTGGTTTCGCTCCAAACTTGGAATCAAACGAAGCACCTTTAGCAGTTATTGTTGAAGCTATCGAAAAAGCAGGCTATACACCTGGTAAAGATATCATGTTAGCAATGGACGTTGCTGCATCAGAATTCTACGACGCAGAAAGAGACATCTATGTTCTTTCTAAATCAGGTGGAAAAGAAATGACAGCTGATCAATTGATCGACATGTACGCTGAACTTGTTGACAAGTACCCAATCGTATCAATCGAAGACGGACTTGCAGAAGGCGACTGGGATGGCTGGAAACGTTTGACTGATCGTTTAGGCGAAAAAATTCAAATTGTTGGTGATGACTTGTTCGTTACTAACCCTGCAATCTTAAAAGAAGGAATTGATCGTGGAATCACTAACTCAATCCTTATCAAAGTTAACCAAATCGGTACTTTAACAGAAACTTTTGACGCAATGGAAATGGCTAAACGTGCTGGATTTACTTGTGTAATTTCACACCGTTCAGGCGAAACTGAAGATACAACTATTGCTGATATCGCAGTTGCATTTAACGCAGGACAAATCAAGACTGGTTCAATGAGCCGTACTGACCGTGTTGCTAAATATAACCAATTACTTCGTATCGAAGATGAATTGGGTGCATCAGCTAAATACTCAGGAATGGATACATTCTACAACATCAATAAATAATTTATAATTATTTAAAAAGCGAGACCTTTGGGTTTCGCTTTTTCTTTATAGGAGACGACATGAAACTAATTGATTTTGAAAGATTAAAACCCGGAGATAAAATTGCGACTGTAAGTCTGTCCGCTGGTACGGCAGGTGAACTGCCATGGCGTTATCAAACGGGCAAAGAGTATATTGAGTCCCACTTCTCTTTAAAGGTTGTAGAAATGGATCATACACTTATGAGCGCAAATTTTATAGCAGACAACCCACAGTGCAGAGCAAAAGATCTTATGGATGCCTTTATAGACCCTTCCATTAAAGGCATCTTCTCTAATATAGGGGGTTATGATGCTATTCAACTCTTACCTTATATAGATTTTAATATCATGAAAAATAATCCAAAAGTATTTCTTGGTTACTCTGACTCAAGCATCATCCACATGATGTGTTTAAAAGCAGGAATTGCTTCTGTATATGGGCCTTCAGTATTAGCTGAATTTGCTGAGAACAACGGAATGTTTGAATACAGTGAGAACTCACTTAAGAAAGCACTCTTTGATTCAGAAATGGGAATTATTGAACCATCACCTACATGGACTGCACAGCGCATTGAGTGGGATGAGTCATTAAATAAAATAAATAAGAAAATGCTTGTAAATTCAGGACCTGTAATCCTATCTGGGAGTGGCATCACTTCGGGTCATTTAATTGGCGGATGCTTGGAAAGTTTATATTCTTGTTTGAACACAGAAATATTTCCTGATAAATCAATGTTCAAAAATTCGATTTTATTTCTTGAAACATCACAAGTTCAAAGTAAACCCTGCTTATTAGAAAGTTTTCTTATGGAACTTGGTGTCCGAGGTGTTTTAAATCATTTAAATGGAATCCTATTTGCCAAACCTTCTAATGATAAGTTCCAAGAAGAATATCACCAGGTTATTTTAAAAGTTTTGACTTATTTTTCATGTTCTGATTTGATGGTTATGGCTAATTTAAATTTTGGTCATAATGAGCCTATGTTCTCCATTCCATATGGAAGAATTGCCGAAATAAATAGTAATGCGCTTACATTGAAAATAGCCTAAATATTGATTGACATCAAAACTTGCCCTTGTTATGCTTGGGAAGTAAAAAACACCATATATTTCTGATAATAAGGTTCAGAAGTTTCTACTTACTCACCGTAAACGAGTAAACTATGGCAATAGGGTATTTGTTTTAACTTGTTAAAGCAGATGTTTTTGTTTTTCCCCTACTGCCATCTTTAATGGCAGTTTTTTCATAAGGAGGGAAGAATGAAAAACATTCTCAACAATTTTTTTGGTATTGAAAAAGCAGGTTCAAC
>CBDUDQ010000028.1:0-14131 GCA_965365985.1 uncultured Erysipelothrix sp.
TAGAGTATTATGAAATGTTTTCTCGTTACTACGACGGTGGTGGCAAGAAATTTAAATCAGTCTAATAGGAGGAATCATTATGACATTATTTGAAGTAGTTGGGCCGCTTGTGCTCATAGCGTTAATATCAATACCATTAATCCCTGTTTTCCAAAAGAAGGTTAATGTTCGTTCTGCAAAACAACGTGTGTATTCACAAATCGCAATTTTCTTTGCTGTATTTTTAGGTGTTTTATTATTTAATGGCGTCATTTATGCTGCTGAAGCACCTGTAGTAAACAGTGCATTTGAAGGTTCAATTGCTCAAGGGTTGGCTTATATTGCCGCATCATTGGCAGTAAGTGCCAGTGCACTGGGTGCCGGTTATGCTGTTGCTCAAGCTGCACCAGCCGCTATCGGAGCAATTTCAGAGAAAGAAGAGAACTTCGGTAAAGCAATGATTTTCGTTGCGCTTGCTGAAGGGGTCGCAATCTACGGACTACTTATTGCGATTTTAATTATCAACAAAATATGAAAATGTTTCTTATCAGTGACAACGTTGACACCCAAATGGGTTTAAGACTGGCTGGTATTGAAGGCGTTTTAGTTCATGACATAGAGGCATTGGATCGTGCGCTTGATACCGCATTGAATGATGAGGAAATCGGCATCATCCTTTTGACTTCTTTGGTTTTCAATTTAGATCGAGAACGAATTCAAGCTTTGAAGTTGTCAAGTGATCGTAAATTAATTGTTGAAATATCGGATCGACATCGATCACATGAAGTACAAGATATGATCGATGATACGATTTCTAAAATTATTGGGGAGGGTATCTAATGCCAGGAGAGAAAAAACGAGCCAGCAAAGAAATGATTGAAGGAATTTTTGAGCGCTCAAGTCAAGCGGTTGATGATTTAGATCTTGGTCAAGAACGTCAGTTAGAATCTGTTTTAGAAGCATACAAGACTGAACTTGATCAAAATTACATTGAGAAAACATCCCAATTAAAGAGACATTACGAATCTGTTCAAAAAGGATTAGAACACAACTTACGTTATGAGAATTTATCACAACTGAGAAAATATCGTACACATTTATTAAAGGATTTTGAACAGTCACTTAAAAATTCATTGATTGACTATAGAATGACAGAAGATTACCGTCATTACTTAGAAAAGAAAGTTGAAGAACATGCCAAAGATGATAACACAGTTATTTATTTGGATGAGAGTAATTTAGATAAGATAAATGATGCGCGCACACAAAGCAAAAAAATGGAGATGGGTGGCATCATTATTGAAGATGAACATTATATTTATGATTTCAGTTTGGAAGCCAAATTGGATCAAATGATTGAAGAATTTATTCAAAAAAGTGAGTTATGGATTGGAAGTGAGCGCTGATGAGTTTAATTTATTCAATTAACGGACCGATTATCAAATCTAAAGATGTCCGTGCATTCATCATGTCAGAAATGGTGTATGTCGGAAATCATAAAATATTAGGTGAAGTCATTGGGGTTGAGACTGACTTAGTTACGATTCAGGTTTATGAGTCCAGTTCAGGTCTTAGAGTGGGCGAGCCCATTGAACATACAGGGTTTCCTTTATCAGTAGAATTGGGACCGGGTTTACTGGGAAACATTTTTGATGGTATTGGCCGTCCATTGCTAGATTTAAAAGCGAAATACGGTTCATATTTAGACTTGGGTCAAAATATGAATACTTTGGATACTGAAAGAGAATACGAACTGACATTTATTGTTGGCTCAGACATTCAGATTGAAAAAGGCCAGATTATTGCGACATTTAAAGAAACGGATGCGGTTGAGCATCGTGTGAGTGCAATGACTTCTGGTTTATTAAGCTTTGATAACAATAAAAAATTTAAAATTAAAGATGATGTCTATACAATTGATGGGACAGCTTATGGTTTGTCTCAAGTATGGCCTATCAGACATGAAAGACCTTTTAAGAGTCGTGTGGATGTTAAGAAACCTTTGATTACAGGACAACGTGTCATTGATACGTTCTTCCCAATTTCAAAAGGGGGCTCAGCAGCAATTCCAGGTGGATTTGGTGCGGGTAAAACCATGCTTCAACATCAACTTGCAAAATATTGTGATGCGGACATCATTGTTTATATTGGTTGTGGTGAGCGTGGTAATGAAATGGCGCAAGTTCTTGAGGAATTCTCTGAGCTGATTGACCCTAAGACCGGTAAAACGCTTATGGATCGTACCATTTTGATTGCTAACACCTCTAACATGCCCGTTGCGGCGCGTGAGGCATCAATCTACACTGGTATTACCTTTGCTGAGTACTACCGAGACATGGGCTACCATGTTGCTTTGATGGCAGACTCAACATCACGTTGGGCTGAGGCTTTAAGAGAGCTCAGTGGTCGTTTGGAAGAGATGCCTGCGGAAGAGGGTTTCCCTGCGTATCTTGCTTCAAGACTTGCTGCGTTTTATGAGCGGGGTCGTTATGTTAAAACTCTCAATGATGATGAAGGTTCAATTTCTATCATTGGGGCAATTTCACCTCAAGGGGCTGACTTCAGTGAGCCTGTGACACAAAACACACAAAGATTCATTGGGAGCTTTTGGGCTTTAGATAAAAACTTGGCTTACATTCGACATTTCCCGTCGATCAACTACAACTTGTCGTATTCAGAGTACTTAAGTGAACTTAAACCTTGGTATGATGATGAGATGGGTGAGGCGTTTTTAGAAAACCGTCAAACATTGTTGTCACTATTAAACGAGGAAACAAGTTTAATGGAGATTGTGAAGTTGATTGGTGAAGATGTCTTGGCTAACAAACAAAGATTAACGCTCGAAATGGGTCGTTTAATCCGTGTGGGTTACTTACAACAAAATGCATTTCATGAATTTGATGCCAATGTCAGTTTAGATAAACAAAAGGCCACTTTGGCTTTGTATGTTTATCTATATCATGCGTGTTTGGCAGTATTATCGGAGAAGAAAACGATGCAAGCCATTGCTGAAACAAGAATCTTTGATGATGTCATTGCTTTAAAATATGAGGTTCATGAGAACTTAGAGGCATTTGATGCTTACTATAAATTAATTGATGAAAAATTGAGTTTTATAGAATAGGAGGATTTTGAAGTGGCTGTATATGTAAAAGGATTATCTAGTATTAAAGGACCTTTAATTGCATTGGATCACGTTCAAAACGCGTCCTATGATGAATTGGTTGAGCTTAAGGATGATAAGGATCACATTCGTTTGGGTCGTATCATTGAAATTGTTGGGGATCGTGTCTTGGTCCAACTGTTTGAGAGTTCTGAAGGGTTATCAACCAGCAATGTTTCAACTCGTTTTACTGGGAAACCAATTGAGTTGGGTGTTTCTGAAGAACTTTTAGGCCGTCAATTTGATGGGGCTGCGCGTCCCATTGATGGATTGGGTCCTGTTTATACTGAAAAATTTATGGATATTAATGGTCGTGTTATCAATCCGACTGCTAGAATTTATCCGCGTGACTTTATCAATACAGGGGTCAGTGCCATTGATGGTTTGAATACTTTGATTAGAGGCCAAAAATTACCGATCTTTTCTGGTTCTGGTTTAAGTCATAATGAGCTTGCGGCTCAGATTGTAAAACAAGCCAAACTCTTGGGTGATAAAGATGAAGATTTTGCCATTGTATTTGCTGCGATGGGTGTTAAGAGTGATGTTGCGGACTTCTTTAGAAAAACTTTCTTAGAGGCGGGTGTTATGGATCATGTGAGTATGTTTTTAAATCTTGCGAATGATCCAATCATCGAGCGTATTCTTACGCCAAGATTTGCATTGACTGCGGCTGAATATTTGGCTTTTGAAAAGAATCAACAAATATTGGTGGTCATGACTGACATTACCAGTTATTGTGAGGCTTTAAGAGAGTTCTCTTCAAGTAAGGAAGAAATTCCGGGTCGTAAAGGGTATCCGGGTTATCTTTATTCTGACCTTGCTAGCTTGTATGAGCGTGCAGGTAGAGTTGAGGGTAGTACAGGATCATTAACTCAGATTCCTATTTTAACAATGCCTAACGATGATATTTCTCATCCAATTCCGGACTGTACTGGATACATTACGGAAGGTCAAATTGTTTTAGACCGTAACTTACAACAAAAGGGAATCTATCCTCCGATCAGTGTTTTACCTTCTTTATCTCGTTTGATGAAGGATGGGATTGGGGAAGGTTTGACAAGAAAAGACCACAGTGATGTTTCAAGTCAGTTGTTTGCGGCTTATGCACGGGTAATTGATGTTAGAAACTTGGCATCAGTTATTGGTATGGATGAGTTGTCTTCTGGTGATAAGCGTTATTTGTTATTTGGTAAGATTTTTGAAAATTATTTTATCGGTCAGGGTAGTGAAACCAATCGTGAAATTTTTGAAACTTTAGATCTCGCATGGCATATGTTGAGTCTTCTACCTAAGTACGACCTTGATCGTTTAGAGAAGAAAGTACTTGAAGCTCATTATGATCAGGATGCTGCCTTGGTTTATTTCAGAAGTATGGATTCTGAAATGGTTGAGGGGATCGTTTAAGATGTTAATCACAAAAGGGAATTTATTGGCATCAAAAGAATCGTTGCGATTGGCGACTTTGGGCTATGACTTGATGGACCGTAAGCATATTATTTTAATGCAGGAACTCTCAAAAATCATGGATGATGTTAAGGCCCTTCGTCAAGTAATTGATGCGTCTTATGAACGGGCTTATTTGGCGCTTCAGCGAGCAAATATTTCTTTAGGGGTGATTGAGCGTATTTCTAATATCACACCCATTGAAGAGGATATTAAAATTGTTTATCGAAGTGTCATGGGAATTGAGATTCCTAAAGTCAGTTTAGAAGAGAAACCCGTTGAGGTGCCTTATGCCTTGAGTGTTTCTAATTCTCGATTGGATGAAGTTTTTATTGAAATGCGTCAGGTTAAGTATCATACAGTTAAACTGGCAGAGCTTGATAATGGGATGTTTCGTTTGGCCAAGGCCATTGAAAAAAGTCGTAAGCGTGCGAACGCATTGAGTACGATTGTGATTCCAGAACTTAAAGTTCAAATTAAAGTCATCTCGGATGCTTTGGAAGAGAAGGACCGTGAAGAATTTATCAGAATGAAATTGGTTAAAAAATTATAATTTATGCCAATTATGAATGCTTAAAAAGAGTCTCTTTAACCGGAGATTCTTTTCTTTGTGGATTAACTTTGAATTATTATGCGTTTAATGATAAACTTATAATGTTATGAGGTAAATATAAAAGGAGAATATGACTATGATAAAAGGTATTGCGGCATCATCAGGAATTGCGGTTTCAAAAGTATTTAAATTGCAACATCCTGTTTTAAAAATTGAGAAAAAGACAGCAACAGCTGCAACAGAAATTATTAAATTAATGGCTGGAATTGAAGCAACTAAGAAAGACATTCTTGCGATTAAAGAAAATGCTATTGGCAAATTGGCTGATGAAGATTTGGCAATTTTCGACGCTCACTTAATGGTGGCGGAAGATCCTGAATTTGTGGATCAAATTGTCGCAATGATCAATGATGAATCAGTGAATGCTGACTATGCTACGGATCAAGTTGGTAATACTTTCATCAATATGTTCGAATCAATGGATAATGAGTACTTTAGAGAGCGTGCAGCGGACATTAAAGATGTTACGTACCGTTTAAAATGTCACTTACAAGGACTGAAAATTCCTGACTTAACTACAATCGATGAAGAAGTGGTTATTGTTGCGGAAGATTTAACGCCTTCAGATACAGCACAATTGAACCGTAAATTCGTTAAAGGGTTTGCGACTGAAATTGGAGGCCGTACATCTCACTCTGCTATCATGGCGCGTTCACTTGAAATTCCTGCAGTAGTAGGCGCTGGCGCAATGCTGGATTCAGTTGAACATGGTCAAGAAATTATTCTTGATGCCATTGCTGGTGAAATCATTTTCAATCCAACATTAGAACAAAAAGCTCTATACATATCAAAGGGCAATGATTTCTTAGCTCATAAAGAAAGCTTGCTTGTATTAAAAGATGCTAAATCAGTGACTTTAGATGGTCGTGAAGTTGAATTAGCAGGTAACATCGGAACTCCAAATGATGTTGAAGGTGTATTGAACAATGGGGGTGAGGGCGTAGGTCTTTATCGTACAGAGTTCTTATACATGGATGCTTCTGAACTTCCTGATGAAGAATCACAATTCTTAGCTTATAAAAAAGTATTAGAAAATATGGCTCCTGGTCGCGTTGTTGTTAGAACACTTGACATCGGTGGCGATAAAGAACTTTCATACTTAAAATTCCCACATGAAATGAATCCATTCCTAGGATACCGTGCCATTCGTTTATGCTTGGACCGTCCTGATATTTTCTCAGTACAAATCCGCGCATTGCTCAGAGCATCTGTATATGGAAAACTTTCAATCATGTTCCCAATGATTGCTACTTTAGACGAATTTAGAGCAGCAAAAGCAATGGTTGAATCTGAAAAGAAAAACCTTTCTAAAGAAGGCGTTAAATTTGCAGATAACATTGAACTTGGAATGATGGTAGAAATACCAGCAGCGGCTGTGATTGCAGACCAATTTGCTAAAGAAGCAGATTTCTTCTCTGTAGGAACAAACGACTTGATCCAATACACTATGGCGGCAGACCGTATGAACGAAAAAGTTTCATACCTATACCAACCCTATAACCCATCAATCCTACGTCTACTAAAAATGATCATCGACGGTGCTCATAAAGAAGGCAAGTGGGTTGGCATGTGTGGTGAAATGGCTGGAGACGAAAAAGCAATTCCTCTATTATTAGGACTTGGCTTAGATGAATTCTCTATGTCAGCATCTTCAATTCTTGAAGCACGCCGCATCATCCGTGAATCAAACTATGAAGATCTAAAAGTATTAACAGACAAAGCACTGACTGAGTGTGGAACAGCTGAAGAAGTTTTAGCTTTGTTCGATGTTGAATAATACACAAGAAAAATCCTTACAAGAACTTGATCAAAAATTAAAAAACCACTGCATCGATGATGTCAGTGGTCATGATTATGATCACATAAAACGTGTTGTAAATCTTACAGCACGTTTTGTGCATTCTGGGGTCAGTGAATTTGTTTGTCTGAGCGTTGCCTATGTTCATGATATTTTCGATCATAAACTCAATCCAGTCGATGATGTTGAAAAAGCATTACTCAATCTATTCAAAGAATGGAACGTCGATTTTGAAGGTAATGAAGAAACAATCGCTTTAGCAGCTTCTCAAATTGGATATACAGTTCAAGATACTGTGATAAACAAACTCGAAGAAGCAAAAATAGTCAGTGATGCCGACTACTTAGATGCCATGGGTGCCCAAGGAATCATAAGAACACTACAGTACGGTTTCTATAACAAAAGAGACATCAATGAATCAATTGAGCATTTTGAAGATAAATTACTCAATTTGTACAGCTTGCTACACACAAAAAAAGCAAAGAAAATTGGAAAGAAAAAACACCAATTACTCTTAGACTTCTATAACGCTTATATTGAAGAAACAAAGGAATAACAAATAACAAAACAAAGCCATCATTTTCATGATGGCTTTGTCATATGTAAAATTTAATTTTAATTCTATAAGGTAAGAATTTTTGTGAAGGGGGTTCAGTTTGGAAATCTTTTAATTTCCCGCCTTCAATAGTCGCATTCAAATTCTTAGTTTGAGGATAGATTTCTTTGACATAAGGCAAATCATCTTCATGTATCTGACCCAGTTCATAAATTCTTCCAGAATCAATCCCACCCACGATTTTATAACCCAGGCGCTTATCCTTGATTACATTAACGATGGGAAGTGATGGAAACAGTTTAGCAAATATCTTACCATCAGATTCCATACCATTCATAAAATCTTCATTATCTTTAACCATGTTCGCTTGTTCCAGTTGATCAATCAGTGAGTTAAGATTCTCAAAATGAACTTGAGTCATCTTAAGTGTAATGTAATCAACCAAAGGTGCATCATCAATTTCTTCAATGATATCCGCTTCAACAATATCATTTTGCGCATCATTCTTAAAATTGTCTATAACAATTACATCTTGATTGATTTCTTCTGGAACATCAATGACTTCTTTTGAGCTCATAGCTTCTAGTTCTTTTACTGTAATTTCATTATAATCATCTTCATCATCGCATTCATTTTCGATAACATTTGTTTCTTCTATTACTGGTTCTACTTCATCATAATCTGTCGAGAGTATTTCTAATTCATCTTGGTCACTATCTTCATTATTTTTCTTAAGATTAAACACAAGAATCAATACAAACAAAACAACAGCAATGACTAAAGGGATGCTGGCTTCAAACATTTTATTTTCAACAAATAAAAACACGCCTACACCCAGCAATAAAAACAAAACAAAGCTAAAAATGAACGTAATATCTTTTCTTTTGATAAAAATCATCCCCTTTTGACTATTATACATCATAAAAGGTCTTTTATTTTAATTTGTATCCTTAATACCGCTTACATCGACAGTTCACTATGTTATAATTCATTTAATTAATCTATGTTATATGCATTACGGATTTGTTTTATAAAGGGGGACTTAGATGAATTTTACGAATTAGAAAATTTCTTCTGATGGGAAGTTTATAATTTGTTTTTTTATTGTTCAAAATTAGCGCACGCAGTGTGCTCCGAGGATAAGGAGTGGTTTAATGATTTATGATGTAAAATATATAAGTAAAGAAGGCAGAACGCTTCAATCAAAGATGGAAGCTGAAAATGAAATACAATTGCTTTCGATTCTTAAAAACTTGGGTTTTTATCATTTAAGTTCTAAACCGGTTAAGCCGCCGTCAGCGGGCCGTGGTAGTATGAATGAAAAAATTGTATCCATTTTTTGTTATCAATTAAGTACAATGTTAAGTTCTGGAATCAGTTTGCTTGAATCTTTAGATTTATTACAAAAGAAAGCAAAAGGAGAAAAAGAAAAGAAAATTTACCGTGGGCTCTATGAAACAGTTCAAAAAGGGAATTCTCTTTCTGGGGCAATGATCTTACAAAAAGGTGTTTTTGACCAGATGCTGATTTCAATGGTTCAATCTGGTGAAAAAGGGGGTAATTGGGATAATGCTTTAAAGAGTATGTCCATTCAATACGATAAAAATAAAAAGATTAGAGATAAAATTAAAACCGCCAGTTTATATCCGGTCATCTTGATGACGATATCTCTTGCCGTAGTATTAATTTTAGTGGTTTTTGTTTTACCAGGTGTTACGGCCAACTTTGCCCAAGGTGAAATGCCTTTCGCTACAAGAATATTGATTGGTCTTTCAAATTTATTAATTAAATATTGGATTTTGATTATCATGGCTTTAATAGTAGTGGTAGTCATATTCAAGATTTTATATGATACACCTAATATAAAAATGAAATTTCATAATAAATTACTGCATTTACCAGTTATGGGAGAGTTAGTTCAAACCATTTTCTCTGCTCGTATTGCGCGTTCATTCTCCAGTTTGTATTCCCAAGGTGTTTCTACTTTGGATACCATTGAATTGACTTCTGGTGTACTCAGTAATTCATATTTGGAAATGAGATTAAAAGAAGCTAAGAAAAATGTTAGCAGTGGGATGAACTTATCAACAGCCATTGGTGAAATTGAAGAACTTGATCCAATGTTGAGTTCAATGCTTTTGGTGGGTGAGGAAACAGGTTCACTGGACACCGTTTTGAATAAGATTGCTGATTACTTTGACAACGAAGCGGATCTTGCGATTAACACACTGATTGGTTATATTGAACCAGTTATGATTGTCACAATGGGAATCACAATTGGATTCATCGTTATTTCAATCATTCAGCCGATCTTTCAGATGTATGAGAGTGTGGGCTAAAATATGGAGGGATTTATTTTATGGAATTAGTAATGGAAATCCGCGAGAGTCACTTAAACTTTGTATATGGTGAAAGAAACAGATATGGCATAATTAAAATTAAAGATAATTTTTCTGTTCCTTTTCTTGAAGAATATGCATCAACATATGGACGTGACTTAAGTCCTATTGAAATAAGTGCAATTAATGAAAAAATAAGAGCAGAACTTAAAAACAGAAATATTAAAGAAAAGAAAATTAATTTAATCATCAACAATAGAACTGGTTTAACCAAACAAATGGAAATTCCAAAAGTAAATCGCAAGAAAACACTTAAATTGGTTCGAAATGAATTAATCTTGGAATTAAATATTAATCGAAATTTTATTGCTGATTATATGGTGTTGGATCCAAGTAAAGAAAACCCAGATATGCGTCGTGTTTTGGCTTTGGCTGTTAAAACAAGCCAGTTAGAAGAAATTGAAATATGGATGAATGATCTTGGATTCAGAATCAAGAGCATTGAATCAGGTTCCACTTCTATGTTATCAATACTGGAAGATTTAAATTGTGTTTCAACTGAAGAACCAATGATTGTGGTTGATTTGACCAGAGATTACACACGCTTGTTTCTTTTCAATGAACAAAGATTCTTGGTGCTTCGTTCAGTTTATCCTTCTGAAAAACATATTGATCAGGTGGGCCGTATTGCCAACTTAATTAACTTGATGTCGACATCTCTTTATAGAAAAGATGGTGTTACTGTTGAGAAAGTAATGTTGGTCGGAGATGAACTTGAAATTGAAAGACTCATAAAAGATATAGAAAGTTCACTTGATTATGATTTTGTTAAATTTGATCCAAGTTCTAAAATAGTGGGTGCAGAACTTAACATCATCAGCTATGTTAACTGTTTGGGGGGCATAAAATGAGAAAAAGAATTAATCTTTACGACGCTTATGCCGTTAAGTCTAAACGCCGTTTACTGGATACAATTAGAAACTTTTCAGCCTTAATTTTAATTGGATTCGCAATATTTGTCTTATCTTATTCCGCGACCATATTTCTGGATGAACAAATCTTAATCAAAGAAAATGAAACAATGCGATATGTTGTCAATGACATTACGAATCAAAGTGAGTATGCCAGCGGTTTAAAAATTAAAGAAAAGTTGGATGCTCAAACTGCACTCAAAGGGAAGGTTTCTGATGTTAAGAATATCTTAGATCAAAAAACTGAACTTACAGGGAAAATATTGCGCAGTATTACAAGTGCTCAACTCAATGATTTAAGAATTGAAAGCATCAACTATACCTCCGGAAGTGGTGTTATAAACTTTGTTACTGGAGATATGATTACGCCAGGGGAATTTGTTAAAAATTTAGAAAAATTAAAAATATTTATCAACTTAGAATACAATGGGATCTCTTCACAAGGTGAAGCAGGATACAGTGGCAGTGTTAACTTTAGTTTGGAAGGTGGATTTTAAATGAGATTATTTACTCAAAGAGAAAAAGTATTGGTATTTTTATTTGTTTTTATTCTCGTTGTAGTGGGTCTATTTACCGCCGTAATTGGTCCGATTGTTTCTCATAATGCTGCACTAAAGGTCGAACATGAATCACTTAAAACACAAAGAGATGCCATGGAACTTATTGATAGCACAAGAGAACAGAACCTCATCGATTTACAAACATCAAAAAAAGAAGTCAGTATCATATTGGATCAAATTTCAGATCCAGTTGACAATGCTTCTTTTGATAAGAGAATTTATACTTTAACTTCAAATTATGGTGTTTCAGTTCAATCAATTCGTTATAACGGTCCTGTAGTGACAATACCTCAAGTAGAGTATTATGCACCCAGCAATCTCACTTATGAAATGAAAGAAGACGTTGATCAAATTAACGAACATGTTATTACTAAATCTGGAATTGAAGTTTCAGCTTATGAAGTCATCACAGAAACAGTACAAGTGAGTGTTTCAGGATCGTATGAATCTATGGCAGCAATGCTTGATGATTCTAGAATACTGGGTAGAACTGCTTTCATTACTTCATTTGACTATAATTTCAGTGATGGTAGTGCCAACATGACTCTTGAAGTATTCAGTGTTGATAAGATTAAATAAATAAATTGAAGTAAAAAGCAATGAGTTCTGTTCCGTATAGGTAAGCAATATAAATACCGATACAAAGGAAAGGGCCAAATGGAATGGCATCTTTGCCAGACATCTTCTTTTGGAGTAAGACATAGACTGCGTAAACCGCACCAACTATGGTACTGATAAAGAAAGCCAAGACTGTGTTGGGCGCTTTTAATAAAAACCCAACACTGGATATGAGCTTCACATCACCGCCACCAATACCCTTGGTAATGATTGCCAAGATTAAGTAGGGTAGTGCAATGATGACCATCCCTAAGAGTCTTGATGCCAATGCATCTCGATAATACATATACTCAACGATTCCAAGAATGAATATCAATATATGGAAACGATCAAATATAATCATATGATCAATGTCGATGAATGTGATTATTATTAACAGTGATGCCAAAATAACAGCAATAAAAAATTGATATTCAAAATTGAATCTCATGAATGCCAATAAATATAAGAAACCAGTAAGAATTTCTAAGAGTGGATAGCGTAAAGGCAATTTGCTTCCACAATGACGACACTTACCTTTCGATAAAATATAAGATCCAACTGGAATCAAATCCAGTGCCTTCAGAGGCCTTTGACAAGTGTCACACATCGACCTTCCTGTAGAAATATTTCTTTTTAAAGGTAAGCGATCAATAATGACGCCTAAAAATGATCCAAAGATCATACCAAAACCAAAAATTATAATTTTCATATTAATATCACCCAGTGACATTATAGCAAAAGAAAGGGGTAATTATGAACAAACTTGTAATTGGAGAATTATTATTCAAACATAAACTGATCACAATTCAAGAATTGGAGGAAGCCATTCGAATTCACTCTGAAACTGACAAACCTTATGATGAACTTTTCGTCAGTGAAGGATTCGTTACAGAGAATGAAATGCTTAAGGCTGTATCCACAGATTCAGGATTGATGTATGTAGAAAACCCAACTCAACTTTACGATCAAAACTTAGGGAAGATTCTTAAAGAAGAATTCGTAAGAGAAAGAAAAGCAATTCCATTGTATGTAGAAAACGGCCAATTGTTCTTCGCGACACACAACCCATTTGATTTTGCTGTGTTTGAAGACATCAGTATGATTACAGGATATGACTCATATCCAATCATCTCACCAAAAACTGCCGTAGAAGCAACCATCAACAGAATCTATACTTTTGATGAAGTGGTCGGTTCTGAAGCAGCACAATTAAATCAAGAAGACCGAGCACTCCTGGAACGTGTTGAATCCGCACCCATTGTTAAAATGGTTAACTCCATTATTACCAATGCATTTAACATGAACGCCTCTGATATTCACATTGATCCACAAGAAGATTTTACAGATATCAGACTTAGAGTAGATGGTGACTTAAGTTTATTCATGCACGTAAGAAAAGACTTCCATGATGCCATGATCACAAGAATTAAAGTCATCGGTGGCATGAACATCTCTGAAAAAAGAATCCCACAAGATGGTGCATTCACCATGAAGATTGACGAAACAAGATTTGTCGATATTCGAGTGGCCTCTATTCCAACTAAATACGGAGAAAAAATGGTTCTTCGTTTGCTGGGAAGTGATGATCAACTTGACTATGATTTAGACAAATTAGACTTCCAACCAGAAACAAGAGAAGTCTTAAGAAAAATATCCAAAATACCAAACGGTATTATCCTAATCACAGGTCCTACAGGGAGTGGTAAAACCACAACTCTCTATGCCATGCTTCAAGAACTTTCAACACCAGAAAAAGCGGTAGTAACCGTAGAAGACCCAGTTGAAAAACATTTCGAAGGCATCACACAAGTTCAAATTAATACCAAAGCAGGATTAACTTTTGCGAGTGGATTAAGATCCATACTGAGACTTGACCCAGATGTCATCATGATTGGTGAGATTCGAGATAAAGAAACCGCTTCAATCGCAATCAGAGCCGCAATCACAGGACACATGGTATTATCAACACTCCATACCAACGATTCACTCTCATCCATCACAAGATTGATTGATATGGAAGTCGCACCATTCCTGGTAGCTTCATCCGTAAAGTGCGTAATTGCACAAAGATTGGTCAAAAAGAACTGTAAATATTGTAAAGAACAAAGA
>CBDUDQ010000029.1:0-13905 GCA_965365985.1 uncultured Erysipelothrix sp.
TTTATTTCTTTTGAAATTGTATGTTTCCTATTTAGTTTTCAAAGACCATTTTGCGAACACAAGAATATCTCTTGAGCGCTCTAATATAATAACAAATAATTAATCGATTGTCAAGAATAAATTGATTAAATTGTAAATATAATTTAAATGACTACTTAAACTCATTTATATTAAGATAAGCATCGAAATAATCATAAATCATTTTTTCATCAAAAGGTAATTCTTGAGTTTTAACGCGCTCAACCAAACGATCTTTCTCAGCTTCAACTATATCTATTAAGCTCTGTGAGTATTCCATTTGTTTTTGATGGAGTTCAAATTCATCTTCATCCAGCACAATATGAGACCCATCTGGAAATAACTTAACATCCAAATCGTAATCAATGTTCTTCAATGACTCACCATCATATACACTCGGACTCGCCAAATTGCAATAATAATAAATCCCCTTATTGCGAATCATCGAAATCACGTTATACCAACGGTCAAAATAATAAAAACAAATTGCTGGCTCTCTAGTGAACCACTTACGACCATCGCCTTCAACCACCCAAGTTTTATAAGTGATTAAGACAATTTTCTCATCATCCACATCAAGTACCGTTCCGCTAGACCAAGTTCTATGCAAACGTTTGTCATGTTTGAAACTTTGAATATATATAACTTCACCTATCGCTGGCTTCATCTTACAACACTCCTTTTTTTGCATCCCCACTATTATACACAAAAACACATCACCTTAAAAGATATAAGTCAAAAGAACTTACTTCATTTTTAAAATAATAAAAAAGTGCCCCGAAGAGCACTTTGAATGATTACTATATAACTTTTTTAAACCTTGACTGAATGCGCGGTAAGATCAACGTAACAATCAGAAGGTTAATTATGAGCATTGGAATCATGTACGTACCATTATAAGCAGATACACCCCAAAACACATTTCCTAAATAGCCATCAAAGTAAAATACCCATCCAGCAATATTGTGGATTAAGAAGCGAATCAGATCCGCAAAAACAGTTCCAATTGGAAGCATCAGCTTACCAACCTTAATACTAGGAATCAACGACACCAATGCATACGGTGCATAAGCCAAAGGATAATCCAATAAAAATTGGACTGGATGAATAAACCAAGGCGCCTTAAGCATGAATTTTACCATTAAGCCCAAGAACACAACACCCAAAGCCTTCTTATATCCCAAATGATATGAAGCCAATATTAAAGCCACAGCAGAAAAAGTAACACTGCCACCATTTGGCATGACCACAATCTTCACCATACTCGAGAAATACTCAAGAACAGCAAACAATGCAACATACATTGCCATTAAAACCAGATCTTTTGTTTTCATAAAAAAACACCTCCATATTATGTGAGGCGCAAGGAAAAAGTTAAGTAAACTCCCTACGCTAGCTCTATCTAGATCAGGTGATGAAGGGTTTGATCTCAGCCTGTCAAAGACAAGCACCCCTGTTCACTTTTATAGTATAACAAATAAATAAATAAATGATACTTATAAATGCATTTTCAAATAATCAATCATATCTTGATAACGTATACCATGTATTTTAGAGTTTCCAAAAGTTTCACTCACACACAAGCCACTGGTATAAAGAAGATCATTGATCCCATTTAAATCTACTTGATAATCTAAATATGACTCCATGTCATTCTTATATATACAACTGTTTTTGCGAATAACAAAGTCTGTAATTTTTGAATAGGCATGAATGCCCTCGTAAACATTTAGACTGTCTCCTAAAAATAAAACAATCGCATCCAAATTATACAAATCATTAAAAGCAGATTGCTCACCATAAGGAAAATCCAATGGTTGTTTTCTAGCCAAGTACTTTGAGTACTTACCAAGCGATCCAATCATTAAAGAAGGATGAGAAACAAAATCCGATTGTTCTTTTAAAGTTAACAATTGTAAAATCAAACCCGAACTCATAACCATTCTTTCTTGAGAACTGATGTCGCTCAGCATTTTTTCAGATAAAGCATCCACATTAAAATTACAATCACCCATTACCACAAGACTGGCAGTGGGGGTAAAATCAGAAAGATAATCAAAAGCCAACTTCAACTCCTTATGAGAAAAGTCATTGCTTTCATGTAGCAATATGACAGAATCAGAAGTGAAATTTAATTTGTTTAGAATAGTTTTGATTGGTTCTTGAATAAGCTTTGATTCAGTCATAATGTATCATCCTTTCTTAAACAATCACCCCATGAGCCAATTTACTGGCCGCAGCAGCAGCAATTGCACCCACAATATCATCTAAGAATGTGTGACATTTACCAGATGATGGTGAATTTAACTCACCAATGATTCCAGGTTTTACTCGGTCAATGTAGCCAAAGTTAGTTAATGCAATTGAACCATAAAGATTGCAAATACCATACGCCAAAACTTCGTCAATTCCATAAAGTCCTTCATCTCTAAGAATAATATTATTCAGTTCATCATCACCAAACATACCCAATTCTGTTTCTTTATCAATTTGGATACCTGTTAGTAAGGCGTGTTGTACTTCTCTTTTACTTAAAACAGAGTGAACTATGATCATGACTTCTTCATAGTTAATGTCTTTAACGTAATCTTTCTGTAAATAAACAACACAATCCGCGATGTCCGTAATTTCAACACCACGCTCCTTAAGTAAAGCAATACTTTTTTCGTACATGTTATTTCCTCCCAGTTAGTTTTCAATCCAGTACACAATATTATACAACAGAAAGCGCTTAATTAGTAAAAAACATCCATAGTTAAAATTAACATGCAATATAAGCTTAAGTATTATACAATAAGTGAAACAAACAAAGGAGAATCACATGACATATACTGAACTGATGAAACAATTAAATGCACTGGGCCTTGCAATCACAACAATGGCATACGACGCCAACACCATCGCACCTAGAAATGGTGCTAAAGTTAGAAACGAAGTGATTGCACACCTCTCAGGAGAATACTTTAAAATTCTTAACAGTGAAGAAACATATAAGACACTAAAAGAATCAGAAAACAACGAAGATGAAGTCATTTCTAAAAGTGCAGCGTACATGCTCAACAATCTAGAGAAAATAAAAAATATTCCGCACGATCTCTATGTTGAATTCGCAACATTAAAAGGCAATGCACAACAAACTTGGGAAGACGCAAAAAATAAAAAAGATTACACTATATTCGAAACTGATCTAAAAAAATTAATCGAACTCCACAAAAGTGTACTGGGATTTAGAAACGATGGGCTAGATCCTTACGAATCATCACTCGATGATTACGAAAAAGGATTGAGAAAAAAACAAGTTGATACATTCTTTACAGCCATTGAAAATGATCTTTTACCATTCATTGATACTGTGATAGAAAAACAAGAAAGTAAACCAGCTTTTCTCTCAGCGTTTGTATCAAAAGAAAAACAAAATAAAATATCAGACTTGATAATGGAACACTTATGCTACGAAAAAGAATGGGGATATTTAGGCCATGCAGAACACCCCTTTTCAAGCACATTCTCAATTAACGACTCAAGAATCACCAGCCACATCCATGAAAATGATTTTACTTCGAACATTTTTTCTATTATTCACGAAATTGGACACTCTATGTACAACCACCAAGTAAGTGAAAAATTTGAAGGCCACGCACTTGCCGATAACATGAGCATGTCAATGCACGAATCACAATCAAGACTTTTAGAGAACATGATTGGTCGCAGTGAAGAATTCTGGACACCGCTTTACCCAAAGCTCCAAACAATCATTCCTGATGTTTTAAATGATGTCAGTCTCAAAGATTTTATTTTGGGCATTAATTATGTAGAAAAAGGTTTTATTCGAATCGAAGCCGATGAACTCACCTATTCATTACACATCATGGTTCGCTATCACATGGAAAATCTAATTCTGAGCGATAACATTAAGACAGATAATCTGAACTCAAGATCCGCACAAACAATGAAAGATTATTTAGGCGTTACCATTGAAAACGACTCTCAAGGAATACTTCAAGATGTTCATTGGTCGGATGCGTCTTTTGGCTACTTTCCAACTTACGCACTCGGAACAGCATATGGGGCACAATTCATGAATCAAATGAGAAAAGAGATAGACATTGACGCACTCTTACTAAAAGGTGACATGAAATCAATCTTCAATTGGCTTAAAGAAAATATCCATCAATACTCTGGAATGTACGATACTCAAGAAATGATTGAGAAAGTATGCCATGAACCTTTTAACCCAAGTTACTATACTGATTATTTAATTAAAAAATATAGCAAACTCCTAGGCATCTAATTGGACTCATAGCCACTACCTTGGTATGATATAGTTATTCTAAGGAGGAATTACATGACTTATACACTTAAAGATTTGCCTTATTCATTTGATGCTTTAGAGCCTCAAATTGATGCGAAAACGATGGAAATCCATCATGATAAACATCACAATGCTTACATTACTAATTTAAATGCAGCATTGGACAAATATCCTGATCTAAAAGATAAAGATATTAAAGATTTACTAGCAGATATCAAGTCTGTTCCAGAAGACATCCGTACAGCCGTTCGTAATAACGGTGGTGGACATGCCAACCACTCTTTATTCTGGGAAACATTGGCTCCAGCATCAAATCAAAAACCTGGCTCAGCTCTTGCTAAAGCAATTGACGAAGCTTTCGGATCATTTGATGAATTTAAAACAGAAGTTGATAAAGCAGCCAAAACTCGATTCGGTTCAGGTTGGGCATGGCTTGTTCTTGATGACAAAGGTGCATTGAAAGTATATTCAACTGCAAACCAAGATTCACCTTATATGGAAAATCATACACCATTACTGGGAATTGACGTTTGGGAACATGCTTACTACCTTAACTATCAAAACAAACGTCCAGATTACATTCAAGCTTGGTTTGAAGTAATCAACTGGGAAAAAGTAGATTCACTCTACGAAAACGCAAAAGCATAATACATGAAAGGAACTCAAAAATGAGTTCCTTTTTTTAATGAAAAAACAATATTTTTAAAAAAAAAGACTCCCCTATTCAGGGTGAGTCTTTTCAAATTTGTGACCACAATTATCACAGCGCTTCATTTGAAACACCTGATAGATGCGATGACCACATTTATCACACTTATAATTTTTTAACCAGTAAAAGAAAGTTAACAAGATAGATATTACCGAAATTAACATCACACCATCAACCCATTCGATTTTCACAATCATGGTCAAGCCCGTTAATATCATCAGGAATAAAGAAGTATAAATAGCAAAATTCAATATTTTTTGTTCTTTATAATATCTATTCTCGGTCATAAATCATTTGCTCATATTTCAAGAAGTTATATCCCAGTCTTTCATAAAGAGATTTCGCTTTCTCATTTGAAGGCGCAACCTCTAATCTGAAACGCTTAATGTCCGGAAACATTTCAAGAAGTGATTCAATGGTTTCACTTCCCAAACCAGCACCTTGAAACTCAGGTAAAATTGATAATTCTTCCAACCAAAGCGAAACACCACCCACCTCAGTAGAAAACATCAATGAGCACAAGAGATAACCAGCAACTGTTTCACCTTCAGAAACAAAATAACCAAAAGCACCTTTATCTTTTAATATATGATTAAAGTTGCGCTTAAAAATTTCTTGGTCAGGTTGTGTAAAACTGGCAGGCCCCATATGAAATGATGTCGCCAAATTAAGATAGAGATTTAAATCTTCTTTTTTAAATTCAATCAGTTTCATATTATTCCTTTCGTAAGTGATAAGCAATGATGGATGCTGCTACAGCAACATTTAAAGATTCAAACTGCGAAGTTTCAATTTTTAAACGAGATTTTACGCGTTCCATAATAGAACCAGAAACACCTTGTCCCTCATTACCCATAACAACAGCCACTGCCTCACTTAAATTTAAATGATTTAACGCAATGGCATCAACATGAAGTGCAGTGGCATAGACTTTCACCCCTTCATTTTCGAGTCTGTCAATTGCTTCAATCAAATCCATTTGATAAACAGGCATGTGAAACAAAGAACCTTGGCTTGCTCTGATTACCTTATCATTATATATATCAACAGAATCATTTGAAACAATGACCGCATCAAAACCAAAACTGTGAGCGCTCCGAATCATGGTGCCCATATTACCAGGATCTTGAATTCCATCCAAAATTAGATAACGAGTGCCTTTAACCCAAGGAGAAATAATTTTATCAAGCACAGCAAATTGAGAGGACCCAGATTTTGTTGTAGATATCTTTTTGGCGACATTTTCCGAAATTAACAAATCAGATCCTTCTAAACCAATTCGCGTCATCTTTAGATTTGCTTTATGAGCTTCCTCTATTAGATGTTCTCCTTCAATTAAAAACATATTAAACTCATCACGGTACTTCTTTTGAGATAACTTAATGAGTTTTTTTATTGTTTCGTTTTGAACAGAAGTGATGATCATGCTTGAGTCATCACTTGGTGGCAACGATCACAAAGACCATTTTCATCCACATGATCAACTATATTCCAGCAACGCGGACAAGTATCTCCAAGTGCTTCCTCAACATCGATTTCAAAATCAAGAATTACAGGTAAAGTTTCTTCAACTAATGTAACTTTAGAAACAATCAGCCATTGAGCCAATGAATCAGGACATACTTTAGATACTGTTTTGGCCATATCATCTTCAAGATGCAATAGGACATGCGCTTGCAATGACTTTCCAATTTCTTTTGATTCACGTTTCATTTCGAGCGCTTTAAATACCGCTTCTCTTAAACTGAAGAGTGAAGCCATCATTTCAGCTTCAGAATCAGATAAGACCGCTTCATTTAAACTACTGAATTCAGTTAAGTGAATACTTTCAAGTTCTGGCTCAAAAACAGAAGAGAGTTCTTCAGTTGTATGAACTAAAATAGGTGCTAACAAACGTGAATACACAGTTAGAGCATGATATAAAACAGTTTGAATTTCACGACGTGTTTGATCGTCTTTATCAACAATATATAAAATGTCTTTTGTATAGTCTAAGTAGTATGAAGACATCAAGTTTGTAAGAGATGTCAACACATTGGTTGTGACTGCTTGGTAGTTATAATTTTCATAATCTTTCTTCGCTTCACGATTTACTTTTATAACTTCATTTAAGACATAGCGATTAAGCACTGACATATCTTCTGTTTTAATACCATTTTCCGCCAAATTAAAGTCAGAAATATTACCATGAATAAAACGGAATGTATTACGAATTTTACGATAGGATTCTGAAACTTGTTTTAAAATTTCTTGATTGATGTTCATGTCCGCATGATAATCAATTGAACAAGTCCATAGTCTTAAGATATCAGTCCCTAAATCAGCAGTGATTTTTTGTGGACTTAAAGCGTCCCCTTTTGATTTACTCATTTTTTGACCGTTGTCTTGCATTAAGAAACCATGTGAAGATACATTTTTATACGGAGCAATACCATATAAAGCAACTGAAATAATAAGAGAAGAGTTAAACCACCCTCTAAATTGGTCACTACCTTCAGAATACATATCTACTGGCAATGGCACTTCATCATGATTAAGAGCCGCTGTATGACTTGAACCTGAATCAAACCAGACATCCATAATGTCTTTTTCTTTAGTGAAATTTCCATTTGGAGACAATTCGTTGGTATAACCTTCTGGTAGAAGGTCTTTTACTTCACGCTCAAACCAAACGTTTGAACCAAATTCTAAGACCAACGCTTCAATGTGATCAAAAACTGCTTGATCCATAATTGGACTTTCATCTTCGTTATAAATAATTGGAATCGGAACACCCCAAACTCTTTGACGAGAAATACACCAATCACCACGATCTGCGATCATGTTGTGCATGCGTTTTTCTCCCCACTTAGGATACCAATTTACTTTTGTAATTTCTTCTAATACTTTTGCTCTAACCGTATCGATTGATGCAAACCATTGTGTGGTTGCACGATAAATAATCGGTTTTTTTGTTCTCCAGTCATGGGCGTAGCTGTGCTTGATCCAAGACATTTTGAATAGAGCATTCAATTCTTCAAGTTTCATGGTCACTGCTTTATTGGCTTCTTCAAATGTGAGACCAGCAAATTCACCTGTAACTTCAGTTAAAATTCCTTGAGCGTTAACAGGTGAAATGGGTTGGATGCCATATTGTTTAGCGACATTGAAGTCTTCAACCCCGTGGTCAGGTGCTGTATGAACACAACCCGTACCTGCTTCATCCGTTACGTGGTCTCCCAAAATTAATGGTGAAACACGATCATAAAGAGGATGTTTGTAAGTAACCATTTCAAGTTCGCTACCAATGAATGTTTTTAACACACCTTGATTTTCAAGTTCAAGTGTTTCTAAGACAGCTTCAGCAAGAGTAGACATGAGCAGTAGATTGCCTTTCTCTGTTTTTATTAAAGAATATTCCATTTCAGCGTTCAATGTGATTGCAAGGTTGGCAGGAATTGTCCAAGGGGTTGTGGTCCAGATGACAATCGTTGAACCATTTTCAATGACACCTTTACCATCAACGATATTAAAACCAACATAAATTGCTGGGTCTCTTCGTTCTTGGTATTCAATTTCAGCTTCCGCTAATGCAGATTCACTTGATGGTGACCAATAAACAGGACGCAATCCTTTATAGATCATTCCTTTCATAGCCATTTGAGCAAAAATTCCGACTTGTTTTGCTTCAAAGTCTTTATTTAATGTTAAATAAGGATTGTCATAATCAGCAACTGTTCCCAACGCTTTAAAGTCAACGGTTTGAATTGCCACTTGTTTAAGGGCATATTCTTCACAGAGTTTTCTAAATTCATGAGTGGGCATGGTTTTACGATCAACACCCAATTTTTGAATCGCTGTTTCAATTGGTAGACCGTGTGTATCCCACCCAGGTCTGAATGGCGTTTTATGACCGGCCATGTATTTTGATCTGACCAAAACATCTTTTAAAATTTTGTTGAGTGCATGTCCAATATGGATGTTTCCATTTGCATATGGAGGCCCATCATGCAATGAGTAGAGTGGTGCATCGAGTCTTGTTTCTTGCATTCTTTTATAAATGTTTTGTGTTTCCCATTTTTCTTGAATTAATGGTTCTTTTTTGTTTAATTGTGCTCTCATCTCAAAATCAGTTTTTGGAAGATGCAGTGTATCTTTATAATTCATTAATATTTCTCCTTTTTCAAATAAAAAACGCCCCTAAATAAGGGCGTTTGAAAACGCGGTACCACCTTAATTTCACAATAAAAATTTATTGTGATCTCTTTACGTTAACGCCGTAAGTGCGACACCGCTTACTGTTTTCAGCAATGTAACTCCCAAGTGATTTACAATAAACTGTGCTTTAAGTTACACCCTCTTAAAGTCTCTATATTTCACAGTAATTATCGTTTTTTGTCTTGATCTTTGTTTATTAAACTTGATTTAGGTATTTCTGGAAACTCCAGTTCTTGCAATATTGAATGCAAGCTGACAACTTTAGTACTTAATTCTTCACGCAGTTCTTGTGATTCATTCGTAATTCTTGAAATTTCTACTAAAAGTTGGCGTGCTGTTGACATGGCTTCACGAACAATCAAATCCGCATTACCATATGCTGTTTCTATAATGGTGTTCGCTTCTCTTAATGCAAGTCTTGCCATCTCTTCAGCTGCTTTTTCTCTAATATTAATTTCTTTTACTAACTTACGATACTGGTCATCAATGCCATCACGTGATGATTCAAGTGCTTTAATTCTATTCTGACATAGACTTAATTTTTGTTCTAAATTTTCTTTGTCTTCGTGGAATTTTGCGATGGTTTTATCAACTTCGAATCGGTCGTAACCTTGACGCATGACTCTGAAGTTTAATTTTTCGCTCATTGACTATGAATCAATTTCTTCGATATTCATTGATATTTCACCTTCAACACCAATGGTGTTGGGTGTACATAAAATAACATTGTGACCAATTTTTTGAATTGATCCATCAATTGCGAAAACCACACCAGTTAAGAAATCAATGGTTCTTTGGGCATAGTCTCTTTGAAGACGATGTAAGTTAACAACTGCAGCACGTTTATCTTTTAGATAACGACCCACGTCTTCACTTTCTTCAAATGATCGGGGTTCAAACAATACCATTTTGGCATTGGTTGGTATTCCACTCACACTTTTACCTTTAGGTTTTTCATAGTCACTTAAACTTTCAACTTCTTCACCACTTAATTCTAAATAATCTTCACCATCGATTGGTGTTAAAAGATTTTTAAACTTATCTTTAAAACTCATCGCAAGTTCCTCCATCTGTTTTATTTTAATTTAATTTAAATTATAGCATGAAATCATTATTCAAAGAAGAATTATTATTATTCTACTTCTAATAATCCGTAATCTCCATCAAGTCGTTTATACACAACAGCAACATCTTGTGTTTCATCATCTGTATAAATGAAGAATGAGTGATTCAACATTTCCATTCTTAGAATTGCTTCTTCAAGATTCATTGTTTCAGCATCTATAGTTTTTGTTCTAACAAGTTTTGATTCATTCACTTCTTCAGCATCATTTTCTTCAATTAATTTTAGGAAGGCTGTTGATAATCCTTCTCGATTTCTTTTTGAAATTCTTGTTTTATGACGTCTGATTTGATCTTCTAATTTATCAATTGCTTTATCAATTGCTGAATAGAAATCATTATTCAAGACTTCGGCTCTTAATGTGCCGATTTTAGAAGTAATGGTAATTTCCACTTTTTTACCTTCAGGTACAACGTGAACCACTACCAAAGTTCTCCAAGAATCATCCAGATCGAAATACTTGTTTAGGAATTGAAGTTTTTCTTCAACTCTTTCTTGCATTGCATCTGTAATCTCAACATTTTTTCCATGAATATTAACTAACATAATTATGCCTCCTATTTTTCGTATATACTATCAAAATATAACATGACTTTTCCAGGCTCTTGACCTGAAAGATAGTCTTTGTTTTTAAACACATCATTGAAATCATGACGCTTACCAATAAACGCATTTTCAAGTTCTCCAATTAAATCTACGCCCAAATTTATCGATTCATCATATAAATCAACAAACGAAGCTTTAGACTGAATTGTGAAGTCCACTGGATTGTGCCAAGTCTCATGAGCTAAATTCAAAACATCAAATTCCGCATCAATTTTAGCATTCACACTGTGAGATGAAAATGCCCAAGGTTTATCCGTAACTTTTTCAAGCAACTTGATATAAGCTAAATTTAAATTATGTGGATCATATAGAACACTCAACATCGATTTGAATGTTTTAATGGCTGAATCAATATGTTCAGCTAAGATATCCTTATGAAACACATCGTGTAATACCAATTGGTAAAAAGATGAAATCATTCTTCGCTCTTTATCACTTACATCAACAAACAATTTTGCATTCAAATCTTTCATTTGTTTGCCTTTAACATAAGTTACCATCAAAGCATCAATCATTGACTCATAACGGTAATGCCAATATTTGGTTTTACCGTTCATGGCCCCTCCGCGATAAAACACGAAAGGATGAGCCAGAGAATCCAAAGACCAGTGCATCATGTGTCCTGCTAAATAAGCAGTCAAGACTTCTTTTCTAATTGGATCATTCAATGCATCAATGAATTGAAATGCATAGTTATAAAATTCATTGATATGCGTAGTATGAACCGCTTCGCCTAGTTTTGAAACCCTTGCATTCTCTTTTTGATCTTCCCAGGGAAAAGCCTTGAAATAATAAAAAATATCAGGTCCATTACTTCCCAATAAATATGATCTGGGAAAGTTTTTTATTGCACTTTGGACTGAGGACGACTCGAGTTTGTTATAAACATCAAGCGCCATCAATCCGTGTGCTACAACATTAGGTATGACGGCCACCTCCTTTGTTATATTGTACCAAATAAAGCTTCTTATTGCATCAGTTTAAACCAATTCTTGATACTCTTTAAATTCTAGTTCTAAAGCACTTGCGACAGTCTCATTTGTAATATGGCCCTTATAGGTATTTAAGCCCAATAAGAATCCTGGATCATAGGTACATGCTTTGTCTAAGCCCATGTTTGCAAGCCCTAAAATATAAGGCAATGTAACGTTAGCTAGAGCAACTGTTGATGTCTTAGGCACAGCACCAGGCATGTTAGTTACACAGTAGTGAACAATACCTTCATCAATAAAAATTGGTTCAGAGTGCGTTGTAGGACGGCTGGTTTCAAAACATCCACCTTGGTCAATTGCAACGTCAACTAAGACAGTTCCAGGTTCCATTAATTTCAAATGTTCACGACGCACTAATTTAGGTGCTTTCGCTCCTGGTAAGAGTACTGATCCGACAACAACATCAGCACGTTTAAGTTCTTCAATCATGCTGAGTTCATCAGAATAAATCGTTTCAACTGTTCCTGAGAAAACATCTTCAATATAAGCAAGACGTTCAATGCTTCTGTCTAATACTGTAACAGTCGCTCCGGTACCGATTGCTGTTTTACATGCACTCATACCAACAGAACCACCACCAATAATGACAACGTGACCTGATTTAACACCAGGGACACCTGATAGAAGGATTCCCTTACCACCATAAGTTTTTTCAAGATATTTAGCACCCTCTTGAATAGAGAGACGCCCCGCGACTTCAGACATCGGTCTTAGAAGCGGTAATTGACCTTCATGGTCTTCAACTGTTTCATAAGCAATTCCGGTTACTTTGTTTTTAATTAAAGCTTCTGTTAACGGCAAGTTAGATGCTAGGTGAAGGAATGTAAAGATAACCAACCCTTCTCTAAAGTATGCATATTCACTTGCAATCGGTTCTTTAACTTTAACAATCATTTCAACTGCATCCCACACTTCTTTGGCTGTATCTTTAAGCGTACATCCCACATCCACATAATTTTGGTCACTGAATCCTGTACCAATACCCAAGCCTTTTTCAACAATTACTTCGTGACCTTGTGAAATATATTCATGTGCATGAGCCGGGATCATTCCCACTCTATTTTCATAATCTTTAAGTTCAGTTACGCTACCAATAATCATATTATAATTCCTCCTTGAGTTTTAAAATAAATTCATTACGTGTGCCTTGCCAATCACAATCATAAGCGCTTCCGCGATCAATCAAATTATCTGTAATGAGCCAGGTCTTCATGCCCAGTTGCGAAGCCACTAAGTCTTCTTGAGCATCATTGCCAATCATCAAACACGTTTTCGGATCCAAATTGTTCTTAAAAACAATTTCTTCAAAGTATGCCAAATTTGGTTTCAGTGAAGTACTGGTTTCCATTCGTGTAACATAATCAAAATCTTCCAGAGATAAGCCAGCCCATTCGATTCTTCGATTTGTAGCGAGCTTTGGGAAAAGCGGATTCGTTGCCAAAATCAATTGATAACCTTTACCTTTTAAGTATTGGACAGACTCTTTCATCGCTTCAGATTGCTCTGTAATCACTTTGACTACATCAAAGTGTGTCGAGTAATAGTCATCCAAAACAGCATCCAGTTCAATTTTCTTGGCAGACCCAATTAGTGATTCAAATGTTTCATAAAAAACATCTATATTGACTCGAGTGTTATCTTGACACGCTACCATAGCATTTGTGCCCTTCCAAAGGGCCTCTATAAGTAAGCGTGGTTCAATGATGTCTTTAGTGAAATCACTAATAGACCCAAGATATACCTTTTCGAAATCACTGCCCTCCATGGGCAATAAGGTACCATCCAAATCAAATAGAATCGTTTTTATTTCATCCATTTAGCTCACCTCTTTGTGAAATTATAACATAAAACACTCATATTAAAAAATATATTCTCTTAAAGCTTCTTTTTCCTTATATTGATTAATGCTCTGTTTTTTGGTATAGTTTATAAAGAAATGAGGTGGCAA
>CBDUDQ010000030.1:0-13811 GCA_965365985.1 uncultured Erysipelothrix sp.
TTACAACTACGATTATAGATGAAGAGTATGTTATCAAGACAAGAAACTTGTGTGCAATTATGTGAGCGGCATTTTTTCCATCGCTTCTTGATATACTTTTTTAATCTTGGACAAACTCACGTGAGTATAAATTTGAGTTGTCGATAAAGACTCATGCCCTAATAAAGTCTGTACTATTCTTAAACTGGCACCATTATCAAGTAAATGTGTCGCAAAGCTGTGTCTGAGCATGTGAGGATGTAATTTCTGTCTTAAGCCACAAACCTCTCCTTGCTTCTCAAGAAGATACTGTATGCCCCTGACACTCAACGGATCTCCCTTAGAATTAACAAATAAGTAATCATGTTCTTTACCTTGAAGCAAATTAAACCGAGAACCTGATAAGTACTGATTTAACCTACCAGATAAAGCACCATAATAAAACAGCAAGCGCTCCTTATCCCCTTTACCCACAATTCGAATGCTTCGTTCATCAAAATTGAAATTACTCAACTTCAATTCACTGGCCTCATGAACACGCAAACCACAAGCATACATTACTTCCATCAAAACTCTATTTCGAAAACCCAAATCATTTGCTTCACATGAATCAAGCAATCCCCTGAGTTCTTCAAACATTAAGTATTTTGGTAATGAGCGCGACTGCTGTCTTATCTTCAAAGTAGAAAAAGGATTGGTAGCAACCCCATAATTAACCTGAAGAAACCTAAAAAAACTTCTTAATGCAGAAATTTTTCTCGCAACACTAGAAGAGGACAAACCCAATTCATAAAGTTGATTCACATAAGAATATGCCAATTCTACTGGAATATGTTTTAAATCCTGGTCTTCAATAAATTCAAGAAATTGTTCTACATCAAAAGCATAAGCATCTTCCGTATGGGAAGATGCTGAGTGACTTGCACTAATGTGCGATAAAAATTCTTTAAGATATGAGTTCACAAAGTGTCTCAATGTGTTTTAAACTGCGATTGCTCATTTCTTTTCTGTCTTTCAAGCGATTTGAAACCAAACCAAAGTTGGCATTCATTGGCTGAAATTGTTTCGGATTGGCATTGGCAACATACGATGCCATGCTTCCCAACATTGTTTCTTGACTCAAGCCAATGAGTTCTTTACCCTCAAGATATTGAACCATATTTAGAGCAGCAAGCAATCCACTGCCCGCACTTTCAACATAGCCCTCAACACCTGATACTTGACCTGCAAAGAATATGTGTTTTAAATCTTTATATTGGTAATGTTTATTCAAAACTTGTGGCGCTTTGATATAAGTGTTGCGGTGCATAACACCATATCTGACGATTTCGACATTTTCAAGACCTGGAATCATTTGTATGACCTTCTTTTGATCGCCCCATTTAAGACGAGTTTGAAAGCCAACCAAATTATAAAGGCTTGCTGCAGCGTCATCTTGTCTTAGTTGAACAACAGCATACGGTCTTGAACCATCTGGTTTTTCAAGCCCCACTGGTTTAAGAGGTCCAAAGAGCATCGTTTTAAGCCCACGTTGAGCCATCTCTTCAATGGGCATACAGCCCTCAAAAACTTTAACATCTTCAAACTCGCGCATCTCAGCGCGCTCTGCCTCTAAAATAGCGCGATGAAAGTCCATAAACTCAGACTCACTCATGGGACAGTTGATATAATCATCACTGTCTCCCTTATCGTAACGCGATTTTTTATAGGCGATGTCAAAATTTATGTTATCTATTGATACTATGGGAGCGACCGCATCATAAAAATAGAGGTCATCTTGTCCTAAAGTTTTCTTCAAGTATTGAGATAAATCTTCAGAGGTCAAAGGTCCAGTTGCGATTAAGGTTGGAATGTCATCAAACTCTGTAAACTCTTCATTTACAAAGTTGATGTTTTCCATACTTTTTAATTTTTTAGTTACAGCATCAGAGAAACCAACGCGATCCACCGCTAAAGCACTGCCCGCTGGCAAACGATTCTCGTCCCCCATTTTCATGATTAAACTGTCCAACATTCTCATTTCTTCTTTTAAAAGTCCAACAGCATTTTCTGGACTGTCAGATCTGAATGAATTAGAACAAACCAGTTCAGCAAATCCTTCAGTGATGTGTGCTGGCGTCATTTTTACAGGTCGCATCTCCACCAACTCTACTTGATATCCACGTTTAGCAAGTTGATAGGCCGCTTCACTTCCAGCAAGGCCTGCACCAACAACTCTAACTTGCGCTTTCTTCATTGGTTTCCTCTTTTCCTTCTACTTCTTCAATTGCGTCTTTTTTCTTTTTCTTAAAATTATCATTGGGTTGAATGTAACGACATTTAGGGAACCCTGAACAAGCTACAAATTCTGTCTTATATCGGCTCATGCGTTTCACCAGTGGTTTGCCACATTCTGGGCATGCTTCACCGGTTGGTTCAGGTGCGGGTTTCTTATTTTCTTCAAGTGGTCTGAGATATTTACATTCCGGGAAATTTGAACAAGCAATGAAACGTCCGAATCGACCATTTCTGTAAACTAAGTCATGAGCACATTCAGGACATTTTTCTCCAACCAATTCATCTGGAATTTTTTCCATTGTATCATTGGCAATCTTTAGAAGTGGATAGAATTTATCAACAAATCGTTGTAATGCTTCAACACTGTCCTCATCGCCCATGGCAATGCGATCCAATTCATCTTCCATTTCAGCTGTATAATTTACGTTGATGATTTCGGAAAAATTCTCTTGTAATGCATCAGTTGTAAGAATCCCTTGATCGGTTGGTTTAAATACTTTGGTATTGCTGGTTTCTGATACAGCACCAAAAGTAGAATAAGCTCTGAATACTATGGTATCCAAAATTGCTGAATACGTTGAAGGACGACCAATACCCAATTCTTCTAACTCTTTAATTAAACGAGCTTCAGTATAGCGAGGGGCAGGTTGCGTAAAGTGTTGGTTTGGTTGTAATTCTTTTGCTTTGTATGCTTTTTCTTCATTAATTTCACCAATGATTTTATCAGCATTTTTTTCATAGTCATATACTTTTAAGTAACCATCAAATACTAATGTTGAACCACTGCCATTAAAATCATAATCATTTTGAGTGAACACAACACTGACCGCATCAAACTGTGCAGATGCCATGAGTGATGCCATGGTTCTGTAATAGATGAATCTGTACAATTTGTACTCATCAGGTGACAAGTAAGATTTAATTGATTCGGGCGTTCTTTCGATGCTTGTAGGACGAATGGCCTCATGGGCATCTTGGGTATTCTCGGTTTTCTTACCCGCACGATATTTCCCAACATACTCTTTACCATATTTTTCTAAAATGAAGTCTTTGGTTTCAGATACAAAAGTATCTGAAAGACGGGTTGAGTCAGTACGCATATAAGTAATTAAACCTTCAGTTTCTTTACCCATTGCAATCCCTTCGTAGAGTTTTTGAGCAACGCGCATGGTCTTTTTGGCAGCAAAGCCCAATCTTGTTGACCCTTCTTGTTGAAGAGTGGATGTGATGAGTGGTAATTTTGATTGTTTGTTTCTTTTTTTCTTTTCTAATTTTTTAATGACAAAATCACCTTGAACTGCATCCAGGACTTTTTGTGCATCGGCTTCAGTGCTCATTTTTAGTTTTTTATTTTTATAACGTTCCGCAGAAGTTTCAATCAAATGTCCTTCGTTTTCAAAAAACGCCAGGACTGACCAGTATTCTTCTGGAATAAAGGCTTCAATTTCTCTTTCACGATCAACGATTAATTTTAGTGCCACTGACTGGACACGTCCAGCAGATTTACTTTTAATTTTTGATTGTAATAATTTAGATAATTTAAACCCAATGATGCGGTCTAAGATTCTTCTTGTTTCTTGAGATTTAACCATTTTCATGTCTATTTCTCTGGGTGCAACAAACGCTTTTAAAACAGCATCCTTTGTAATCTCATTAAAGATGACACGGTTGTTTTGTTCAATTTCAAGCCCCAACTCATCCGCTAAGTGCCATGAGATGGCCTCTCCTTCACGGTCAGGGTCAGTCGCAAGGTAAACAATGCTTGATTTCTTAGCTTTTGCTTTTAATTCTTTAACGACATCTTTTTTATCTTTACTAATTTTATAGGTCGGTTTGAATGAATCTTCAAAATCGACACCCAAACCATCCTTACCTTTTGTGGCCAAATCTCTGATGTGACCTACAGATGAAACCACTTCATAATCATCACCTAAGTATTTTCCAATAGTTTTTGATTTTGATGGTGATTCTACGATAACTAATTTTTTCATATAAACATCTCCTTATTCTTATTTAATATAAATCATTGAGGTTTGTCAACATCATCGCACCATCTGCGATTAAAGCATTGCATCCTGAACCACTTGAATCTGTGATTGGATGGGGTAAGCAAATGATGTTTTTATTTAATTTTAATGCTTCCATAACGGTGTGCATGGTTCCAGACTTAAAAGTCCCACTCATCACATACAAATCTTGCGATAGGCTTGCAATGAGTCTGTTTCTAAATGGAAAATGGTATTTCTGCGGGCCCACACCAGGTGGATATTCAGAAATTAGTAAATGCGATTTAGAAATTTCTTCTTGAATCTCTTTATGAATTCGCGGATAAACAATGTCTACCCCACATCCCAGTATGGCGATGGTATTGAACTTGAGTGCACTTTGATGTGCACAGACATCTATACCATAAGCCAAGCCGGACACAATCACAAATCTTTCAGCAAGTTTCAATGAAAGTTTTTCTGTCACACTCAGAGCATACAGGCTTGGTTTTCTAGATCCAATGATTCCTACCGATTCTTTTCTTAGTAAACTGATGTCTCCACGATAAAAAATTATATACGGAGGTAAATCCAATTTTTCAAATTCTGGTGGGTATTCTTTTTCTCCACGAACAATAAACTTTTCATTACAAGGGTATTCAATACAGAAGCTTTTGTTATCAATCATTCGTTTCATCTTATTATAGTCACCTTTACAGTGATAAGATACATTTTTAATATAATTCCTCATACAACACATCCTTTATCATAATTAGATAAAGAAAAAGATAAGTCCTAAATATCGTTTGATATTTGTTTCTCATCTTTAAATTTAAATGTCTGCCTGTGTATTTTACAGCGACCAAATTTCAATATCGCTTCCTTGTGTTTCTTTGTGCCATACCCCTTATGAGATTTAAAACCGTACTCAGGATATGTCTTATCGTAAGCAAACATCATTTCGTCTCTTTTGGTTTTGGCCAAAATGCTTGCAGCAGCGATGCTGATGGATCTTTGATCCCCTTTTATCAATGATAAATAAGGTTTCTTTGAATCTGGTAATGGCATCGCATCACTTAAGACCCTATGGGCAATGGATGCGTTGGCAATAGATGTCATGGCCAACTGCGTTTCTTTGTAAATGTTTGAGCAATCTATTTCTTTTGCTGAAATGACAATGGTTTGAGTCCATATGGCAACTGATTGAATTTCAAGTGCCAAAAGTACTCTTTGTTTTTCGCTTAACTTCTTAGAATCATTAATCAGTGGATGATCATAACCTATTGGGAAGATAACACCACTGACAACCAACGGACCAGCCATTGGACCCCGTCCTGCTTCGTCGATTCCAAGTACTAATTCTTCTTTATTCCAAAATTTTTTTTCAAACTCATCGATTAGTCCCATGTAATTGGACCAATGACTCCGTTTTGAACATCGGAAAGAAAGTGTTTTCTTGTTTTTTCAATTTCAACTTTATTTCCTTCAGATAAAAATTGTTTAAAACGTCCCATATCTTCAAAGAAATTATCAAAATCATCTAAATTATATAGTTTTTTAAGAGTTTCTGGTCTGTCAGTAATTAAAAAATCACGCGCATAATCAGTTACAAGTGACAACGGGTATCCCGTTTCCTTAACTGATCCGATGAGTGCACAAATGATGCCCATTTCAGCAGTTTCAAATTTAGGCCACAAGACACCTGGAGTATCTACTAACTCAAGTTCTTTTGATACCTTAACCAGTTTCAATGCTTGTGTAACACCCGGTCTATTTTCGACTGATGCTGATTTTTTTGAGGATAATTTATTAATCATGGTCGATTTTCCAACATTTGGAACGCCCACGATGAGTGCACGTGCTGTACGAGGACGGATGCCTCTACGGGCCTCACGTTCTCTTTTTTCCTTTAAAACAATCTTAGACTTTTCAATCATGATTTTTTTAACAGGATCACTTAAAATATTGACACACATGACCACATTACCTTCTGATTCTAGTTTTTTAACCCATAAATCAGTTTTCTTTGGGTCAGCTAAGTCTTTTTTACTTAATACAACGAGCCGTCTTCGCTCTCCAATAGTTCTGGATAAAGCTGGGTTTCTTGTTGCGGCGGGGGCTCTTGCATCTCTACATTCTATTACAAAATCAACAATTTTTACTTGCTCTTCAATTAAGCGGATGGCTTTTGCCATATGACCTGGGAACCAGTGTACTTGTGACATTATTTGCCCTCCAATCTAATTTTATTTAATGGAAATAAAATAAAAATTGATTTGCTTTTAATTGTTTCTTCTGAATAACTGCCTTTTGTTCTTGAGTCAGATGAGTTAATTCTGTTGTCTCCCACAACGAAATAACCATCTTTGGCTACTTTATAAGGTCCAAAATCTTGAGTGAAATAATTGAGTTCGTTGTCTAGAAGATATTGATTTACATACTTATTTTCTAGAAATATTTCTCTTTCAAGTTTACCATTGATATAAAGCATACCATCACGGTATTCAATTGTTTCTCCTGGTAATCCGATGATTCTTTTGACAATACTTTTATCTGAAAGACGGATTACTACGATATCAAATCTTGATAATTTAGAAGTCTTTAAGCTTATGATGCTTGAAAGTCCCAGTTCATGATCATTTAAATTTGGATACATTGACATGCCTTCAACACGAACAGGCTGAAATAAAAATTGGGTAAACAAAAAGACAATAACCAAACTGATGGCTAAAGATCGCATTAATTCTTTTATAAAAATTAAAAACTTATCATCTTTTTTCATAATACAGTCCCCTAGCTAAGAAAAAAGCCGTATGATATACGGCTCTTAACGAATTTCTTTTAAACGTGCAGACTTACCTGATCGTTGACGTAAGTAATAAACTCTACTACGACGAACTTTACCGCGACGAAGTACAGTCACACTGTCAATAACAGGTGAATGGACTGGGAATGTTCTTTCAACTCCCACGCCAGATGACATCTTGCGAACTACGAATGCTTCTGCGATTCCTCTACCATAACGTTTGATGACAACGCCTTCAAATGCTTGGATACGAGTCTTTTCGCCTTCATGGATACGAACATCAACGCGAACTGTTGTTCCTGATGTAAAATCTGGAATGTCAGTACGAAGTTGTGATTTCGCAATATTTCTAATTAAATCTAGTCCCATAATCGTGAACTCCTTATCTATCTTACCAGTTCTTGATCTTAATCTATCAGCGGAACAAGCGTGCTTATTAGCCATTATACTTTATCATAAACAACTAATGAATTCAAGAACTATTTCATCATTCGAGAAAACATTCTCATTTGTTTATTCATCTTTTCATATTGACTCAGTAAACGGTTTACATCTGTTGTTGAGGAGCCCGATCCTTGAGCAATTCTGTTTTTACGACCTGATCGAATTTGTCCTGGATTGTTTCTTTCAAAAGGAGTCATGCTTTGAATCATGGCCTCAGTTTTTTTCATACTTGATTTGGCTTCATCATCGTTGATGTCGCCCGCCATTTTATTGGCACCTGGAATCATTTTCATCAGTCCAGATAAAGGTCCCATTTTAGATACTTGTTGTAATTGTACTAACATGTCTTCTAGAGTGAATTGCCCTTTCATCATGCGTTCTGCTGATTTTTCAGCTGCTTCGATATCCATTTTGTCCTGGGCTTGTTCTACAAGAGAAACAATGTCACCCATTCCAAGAATTCTAGAAGCCATACGATCTGGGTGGAATACATCTAAATCATCAATGTTTTCCCCTACCCCAACATATTTAACTGGAACTTGAGTCATGAAACGAACTGAAAGAATCGCCCCACCACGCGCATCACCATCAAATTTAGTCGCAACCAAACCAGTTAGATCGAGTGCGTTCTTAAAGCCATTGGCAACATGAATGACATCCTGTCCACTCATTGCATCAACAGAAAGAAGAATTTCTTCTGGTTTTGCGATGGCTTGAATGTCTACAAGTTGTTGCATCAACGCTTCATCAATTTGTAAACGACCCGCAGTATCAATTAGGATGCGGTCAAAAGATTTACCATGGTTTAGTGCTGCTTTAACAACATCAACCGGATTTGAGTTTTCTTGAGCGAATACTTCAACACCAATAGACTCACCTAAAATTTTCAATTGTTCAATCGCAGCTGGACGGGCTAAATCTGCCGCAACCAACAGGACTGATAAATTTTCATTTTTTAGTTTTTTTGCAATTTTTGCAATGGTCGTAGTTTTACCTGACCCTTGCAAACCCACCATCATTAAAACACCAGGTGTTTTTTTGAATTGAATTGGCTCGTGTTCTGAGCCTAAAATTTCAATCAATTGATCATGGACCACTTTAACGAACATTTGTGATGGATCGACATCTCTTACAACTTCCATCCCCAATGATTCTTTTTTAACATGGTTTAAAAGGTTGTTGATGACTTCCAAACTCACATCAGCTTCTAGTAATGAAATGCGAATGTCGCTGAGTGCGTCTTGAATGTTTTTTTCGCTCAGTTTTCCTTTACCACTCAAATTTCTAAATGTATCACTTAAACGATTACTTAGTGCATCGAATGCCATAATAATTTCCTCCTATAAAAATGATATTGTTTCTTCAGTAGTGTTTCTTTTAATATCAATGATTTCAATCTTTGAAAGTGCATCATCAACCATTGCCTCAATATCTAAACCCTGTTCGAAACGCACTAGTTTTTTACTGCTTGGTTTTGTAGTGGGTTTTTGAGGTGTGAAAATTGTACAACAATCTTCAAATGGTAAAATTGATGTTTCATAAGTCCCAATCTTTTGGGCATGATTGATAATCTCTAGTTTATCATAAGTTAAGACTGGTCTCAATATTGGTAAAGTTGTGAATTCAGTGATTGCTTTCATAGATTCTAAAGTTTGCGATGCGACTTGACCCAATGATTCACCATTAGCGATGGCTAAGCATTTCTTTTCTACTGCTAATTTTTCAGCAATACGGTACATGAAACGGCGCATAACTGTGATGCCATAAGTTTCTGGAACTTGCTTGTTAATGGCCAATTGTATGTCCGCAAAAGGAATAACGTACAAACGAATCTTTTCTTGGTAGTCTGTAAGTTTTTGTGTTAAATCAGTTACTTTCTTTAAAGCTTCTTGTGAAGTGTATGGTGGTGATGCAAAGTGAATGGCCTCAATTCTAACCCCGCGTTTCATCATAAGATGAGCCGCTACTGGAGAATCAATGCCCCCTGACATCATCATCATGACGCGCCCTTGGATTCCTACTGGATACCCTTTAGCACCTTCAATACGACCCATCATAATATAAGCAGCACTGCTTCGAACTTCAACCAAAACCTGAATGTCCGGTTTTTTTACATCAACTTTAAGTTCTGTATTTTGTAAAATTCTGGTTGCGACATGGCGATTGATTGCATCTGAAATGTGCTCAAAAGTTTTGTCATGACGTTTTGAAATGACTTTAAATGTTTTTCCTTCCTCATTTTGAATGAGGTCTGTAGCGATTCGCGCCATTTCATCGATGTCTCTCTCGCACTTAATAGCCAAAGAAAAATTTGATAGTCCAAAAACTTTTTTCAGTTCAACGATAATCAATTCTGCATTTTCACCATTTAGTGTGATGTAAAGTCGATCGTAAGTTTCTCTATAACTCAGTTCAGGAAAAGCTTTTAATTGCGCTTTGATGTTATTTAGAAGTTGTGCTGTGAAGCTTCTTCTATTTTTTCCTTTTGTTGATAGTTCGCCGTAGCGACACATGATAAATTCATATTCATTGTTGTACATAATTTATAATCTCCGTCATTTTTTTACATAAAAATTCTATTTCTTTAATGGTGTTGTGGTGGGACAAACTGACTCTTATAGAGCTTAGTGCCGCCTCATCACTTTTGCCCATACATTTTAATACATGACTGGGTAGGATGCTTCGTGAATTGCATGTTGATTGGGCAGATAAATAAATGCCCTCTTTGTTTAATCCGTTCATCATTATTTCTGAGCCCACACCTTTGATACTCATGTTAATGATATAAGGCGTTCCCGCTTCACTTGAATTGAAGCTGACATCAGGATGATCTTTAAAATAATTATAAATAAAACGATTCATTTCTTGAATGCTGGCAATTGAAGCCAAATGTTTCTCTTTCATCAGTCTGAGTGTTTTAGCAAAAAGAATGATGGATGTGCTATCGAGTGTGCCGCCACGGTGCTTAGATTGTTGAGTTCCACCACTGATTAGGTTGAAGCATGGCATGTCTGCTTTTAAATAAAGTAGACCGCTCCCTTTAACACCATAAATTTTATGGGCGGAGAAACTAGCTGCGTCAATTCTTCTAAGAGAAAATTGATGACGACCCAAGGCCTGAACTGCATCAACATGAAAGAATGCATGCGATCTTTTTTTAATAATTCGTGCCATGCTTCTAACATCATTAATGGCGCCTGTTTCATTGTTGATCACCATTAAGGTTACTAAGACTGTATCTTTTCTGAGTGCATTTTCTAAGTCTTCAAGTTCTACTTTACCCAGTTCATTGACTGATAGATAAGTGACCTCAAAACCAAAAAAAGTTTCAAGTTGTTTACATGATTCCAACACACTGGTATGTTCAGCGCACGATGTGATGATGTGTTTTCCAATGTGTTGATTTGCAAGTGCAATTCCTTTGATTGCATGTGAGTTTGATTCACTTGCACCTGCGTTAAAAACCAACTCTTGGGGTAAAACTCCTAGGATAGTAGCCGTTGCTTGTGTTGCTTTCTTTACTAATTCGGCAACACGCTGACCCCCGGAATGTAGAGAGTCAGCGTTTTCATAATAGGTTTCATTCAATATTTTTTGATCTGAAATAATTTTTGGATCTGGAACAGTCGTACTGGCTGAATCAAGGTAAATATGATTAATAGGCACTTTTCGCATTCTCCATTATCATTTCTTCATAAGCAACATTGGGTCTGTATCGATCAATTGAATTGATGATGGTTGTTAGAGCTTGGGTGTATTGCCCATTATTAAATGACAATTCTGCGCGAGTCAGTTCAGCATCAATGTCAGGAACAAATGCTCTAAACTTATTAGCATAAACTAAAGCGTTCTCGCACATATCCACAACACCCACAAGATTATTTACATTGTTGTGTAGTTTATAAATGTAATCAATGGCTTCTGAAACAGTCGCATTTAAAGTTTTTACTTCAATCACATCTTCATCCAGTAGATTTTGAATTTGATTGGTATAGCGATAGGACTGTTCTAAATCTTCCTGATAAGAATCAGAAATTGAATCCACCGCTCGTTTCTTAATACGAACCTGTACATCGTTGATAATTAAATATAATTTCAACAATTGATTCTTGGCTCTGATTTCATCTGCATTGGCTTGTTCGACGATATCTTTGGTTTGTTTTAAATCTGAACTCAAGATTTCTAAATCTTGTTTCAACTCTTCCAAAGAAACCAAAACTGAACTTGCTGGAAGTTTTTCATCTTTAATCATGCGCTCTAATTTAACTCTTAAATCATTGAACTGGTTTACACTGTTTTGATAAGCTTCAAGTTTTTCTTGGTGCTTGTCTAAATTGAAACGTTGTTCATCTTTTTCAGCACTTGATTTTAGGACCTTTAAATCTTCATTTATTAAATCCAAATTATCAAATGTGTCGACTCTAAGAGCATTGAGTTCTTGATTGGCATTGGTTTCTTTTTCAATTTCGACCAATATTTGGGATAAGCGTTTTTGAATCTCAATTAAACTGTCTTGTGTTGCTTCTATTTCAAGATTTGCAATACTGCTTAAATCTTTTTTTAAGATTTCACTTAAAGCAGCGATGTTTCTTGGGATTTCAAGGTGTTCCAAAAAGACATCTTGATTGATTGCTTCTTGATAACTTCTTGAAGTTTCATCCAACAATGATGGAATGACCCCTTTTGCAATTTCGTAGAGTTTAGGTACGCTTGTTAGATTCATTTCTAAATCCGCAACTGCTGTAATGGTATCATCACTGATGGCTTTTGCTTGTGAAAAATCACTGGCAAACATCCACTCTTCAAACACAGAGAAATTATGCTCGATATTTTTAATTTTCACTTCAATGCTAGTGTAACTATCACCCAAAGCATTGGTCGACTCCATGATTCTGTTTTTAAGAGTTCTGAAGCGATCCTTTAGTTCTGTGATTTCTTGTCTTTGTCTTGTTTCTTGTTCTAATAAAGATTCGAGAGATTCATTGAGATTATAAGTTAGTTTTAAAGATTCAGTAACGAGTTCATCCAAGTCCAACAGTAAAAATTTCGCTTGTTTCAATTTGCTAAATGCAATCGCATCCTCAGCATCCGCCATCAAGTTTGATATCTCTTCTTGACGCGAACTGATATCATCGAACATTGATTTACACTGAAGTACTTTGTCGCTGACATCTGGATTGATCTTTGATAAGCCATTCGCTTTGTTTATTTTGAATAAAACCGGGATGCTCACCAGTTCATTATATCGTATCTCTAAGCGGTCAAATTCCTTTTGATATTTTCGTTTTCTACTCCATCTTATATAGAGTAAAACCATTACAAAAAAAAGAACCACTGCTGCGATACTAATATATTGGTATTGGCGTAATATTTGTATAACTTTATCGATTGACATACTGCCACCTCACTAGCAACATTGTATCATAAAGAGTCTGTAATTTAAATGTAAATTAGGTGAGGTTTTCATTGACTTAAGACATAAAAACATGTATATTATTAGAGCGTCTGAAGCAGCGCACAAAGTTATTACCCATAGTTTAACCCGCGGCAGGGACCAAAGTACCTAAGCTGTATTGGGAAACGGTTATAGTTAAACTCAAGTAGTGATAATTTGTGAAAAACTCGCTAAAGACATTTAGGAGGTCATTATTATGGCAAGAATTAAAGGTCCAGTATGGAAGAAATCCCGTCGTTTAAGTTTCTCAATCCTCGAAACAGGAGAAGAACTACTACGTCGTGATTACGCACCAGGACAACACGGTAAGACAGCACGTCGACCAAAATTAAGTAACTACGCATTACAACTTCGTGAGAAACAAAGAATTCGTTTCATGTACGGTGTAACTGAAAAACAATTTTTCAACACATATAACAAAGCAGTTAAATTAGAAGGCGTAACAGGACATAACTTCTTGTTCATGTTAGAATCACGTCTTGACAATGTTGTTTACAGAATGAACTTATCACGCACACGTCGTGGTGCACGTCAATTAGTAAACCACGGTCATATCCTTGTTGATGGAAAAAAAGTGGATATCCCTTCATTCCAAGTAAAACCAGGACAAACAATCGAAATTAAAGAACGTTCAAGAAATATGGAATCAATCAAAGAAGCAATGAGCGCAAGCGTAAGCACTGTTGATTATGTCACATTTGACAAAGACTCATTGAAAGGCACATATACACGCCTTCCTGAGAGAAGTGAATTAAACGGAGAGATCGAAGAATCACTCGTTGTTGAATTCTACAATAGATAATTTTAAATAGTCATCTTCGGATGACTATTTTTCTTTATACACAAAAAAGTCCCACTTCTTTAG
>CBDUDQ010000031.1:0-13580 GCA_965365985.1 uncultured Erysipelothrix sp.
CGATGTCACCATTGATAACATAGTCAACATCTAATTCTTCGTTGATACGTTTTACAATAACTTTTTCAAGTTTTGCTTTATTTCCGCGGTAGTCACCAGCAAAGTTAGGGTTATTCTCAACTGTTGCTGTTTCTTGTGCGTAGCTTACGAAACGGAATGGCCCTGCAGATACTGTAGGTGCATAACGTTCTTTAGTATTAACATGATTTGCAACGTCTGCCAATGAGGCAACAACGGGTCCAGCAACTTCTTCACTGCCATCTTTAGCAACAAATGGTTCAGCACCAAATTCTAGGCTTGATCCGTCAGCACCAATTTTAGCACCGTTAGCCCAAGCATGCATTGGTTGAGGTCCAACTGATGCGATTGCTACTTCATAGAAGTAAGGAATGCTTTCTGCATTGATTGTTACTGAGAATGAATCATCAGCAAGCCATTTAACTCCAGGGAATGATTTGGCTGCTCCTGTTTCATATGCTTCCCAACCTAATAGGTCTTCTCCAGCAAATGAATTACCATCAACAGCTTTCCATTCTGGACTGCTATTTAATAGTACTGAGAATACGAAGTCTGCAGCAGTAACTTCTACGCCGTCAGAGAATTTCAAACCTTTGTTTAAAACAAAAGTGTATGATTTGTTACCAGCATCATCAAGTGCAGTATCCACTGACTTAACAACTGTTTTATTCAATACAAATTCACCTTCTGGTGATGTTTCATATGTTCCATATCCCCAGATCATGTCTGTGATCATACGGTCATATGCCGAGTTACTAAATCCGTTAACAAAGTCGCCAGTTAATGGCGGTGTACCGATTACTAGTTCTCCACCTGGTCCTTTATCACCGCAAGCAGTGACAGTCCCAAGAACAAGCAATGATACTAATAAAAGCATAAGCTTCTTCATATATTATTTCTCCTCCTAATTGATTTCTTCCTACAGCGTTATCTGTATGTTTACATTATAGAGATTAAGTTTCACAAAGTCAACACACATGTCATGTTTATTTTCATATTCTCATTTTCTTTCATGAAAATTAATGTAAGAAATTTACATTTTATGTAAGGGCATAACAAAAGCACCCTTAGGTGCTTGGTTTTATTTGAATTCTGTAAGTTCTGGTTTTTCGATATTAGAAGCTTTAGAATATTTAAAACTCATATTTTGAGTTACCGGATATTCGACGCCATCTTTATCAGCAAATACCATATCTAAGAAAACATCATTTTTTGTAATTGCATTTTTCTCTAAACTTACTGTTTGAGTGAATGATCCAGATAACAGGTTCATTTCATTCAGTTCGCCACTCATTGAGAATTTTAAGAAAGTTTCAAGATCTTCACCCACAAATGTATATGTATGAACATCTCCACTTTGAGCAGCTTCCGCTCCTTCTGTTGTTAATGGTAATAAACCATCAACAGCTGTGAAATTAGCAACAGGATAGTTTTCTAAGAAAGAAGCGATATCCATTTTTGTTTTTGCATCAGCAATATTTAAGTAAACAGTGTCTTCTTCACTATAGACATTTGCATCCACATACGCTTTATCAAGTTTGAACTTAACATCAAGTGCTACAGAGCTTTCATCTTGATTAATGACACCAATGTTGTCATAAGCATAATCGCCATCTTCAGTTACGATGACAGTCGCAAGTGTATAATCAACGTTTGAATTGTTTTCAACAATTGAACTTGCAGATTCTTTATAGCTTTCTTCAGGTGACTTAGAAGCGCACCCAGCCAAAACTACTAAAAGCGTTAAACTCAATACTAATATTTTCTTCATAATTTCCTCCTAATACATGAAATATTATAACATGGGAAATTATATTTTAAAGCTTAGAGCCCCAACTATTTGGTTTTATTTATTTCATGGGTCAATTCAATGATTTCATCAATCATTTCACCAATGAAATTAATGGTATCCATAAGCGGTTTTTCTGTTGATAAATCAACACCCACCATATTGGCAAGTTCAAGCGGCGTTTTTGCCCCACCCTCTCTTAATACATCTTTCCATCTTTCAATATCAAGAGTCCCATCTAAGACCTTTTTAGAGACCGCTGTAGAGACCGTTAAGCCTGCACTATAAGTATAAGGATATAAACCCATGTAATAGTGAGGTTGACGCATCCAAGTAAGCTCAGCACCCGGAGTCAATTCAACATCTTCTCCCCAGAACTGACTTAGGACATCTTTCATGATATTGTTTAATGTTTGAGTAGAAATTGATTTTTTCGCATCCACCAAACGATACACTTCTCTTTGGTATGCTGCTTCAAGTAAATGAGTCACAAAGTTATGATAATAAGTTCTTGAAATCATTGAAGACAAGACCCAACGCTTGAAACGAGGATCATTGTTTGTTTCTTTAAGGTAATTTGCCATTAAGAGTTCATTCATGGTTGATGGGGCCTCAATAAAGTAGGTTGAGGCCCGTGTATCAAAAATATTCTGTGATTGTCCTGCTAAATAGAAGTGACCGGCATGACCCACTTCATGAGCCAATACGAATACCTCACGCATTTTCTTAGTCCAGTTAATAAGGATGTAAGGATGATCACCATAAGGACTGCTGCAGAATGCCCCTGTTGACTTCCCTATGTTTTGTGGGAAATCAATCCATCGCTCATCAAATGCTCGTGCAACCATATCCGTATAGTCTTCTCCCATTATTTTAAGACCATCCATTAAGTATTGTTTTGATTCTTCAACACTGATTTCTGGTTCATATTCTGGGTCAACACTGAGTTTTAAATCAGCATAGGTCATTTTATCTAAACCGTGGATGTCTTTAAGTAGATTCGCAAACTTTCTCATTTGCGGTGCCAAGTGTTCCATTACCAAATCAATTTGGCGATCATACATGTCTACGCTTACTTTTTGATTGAATAACAATGATTCAAATACTGAATCAAATCCTTTTAAGTCAGACAAAATTTTCTCTTGAGTTACTTGAGTTTGATAGATGGATGCGAATGTATTCTGGTATTCACTGAGTTTTTGGTGGAATCCTTTAAAAGCAGCATGGCGTACTGCATGATTATCGTGATATTCCAGTTCGTTTTCATATGCCACAAAGCTCATTGGAATCGTTTCTCCATTGACTTCTATTGAATCAAACTTCATATCAGCAAACTTTGATCGTTCATAATTTCTGTAGCTTGATGATAATACGGGTGAAAGTGCCGTCATGGCATCTTGGACCTTTGCAGTAAGTGAGTATGGTTTTTCTCTTATGATGTCTTCTATTAATAGAGCGTGTTCTGATTCTGATTCTTGGGCTTCTTTTAGCACTTCATTTGAGCATGCTTTGATTTCATTGAGTAAGAAGCTTAATTTGTTTTGAATGTCGCTCATGGCCAATCCAAATGCACCTGAACGTTCTAAATTTGTTTGATCGGTTTGATCTGCACTGATTTGTAATGATACATAGGTGGATAAGTGCGTTAATTTTAAAAGTATCTTTTGATATTCTTTTAGAGCCGAGTTAATGGTTGTAGCATCCGTTATTTCGTCTTTGAATTCAGAATTGAAATGATTTACTTCTTCAATTAATTTTTCTAATTCTAATTTATATTCTTTGTCACTGTTAAATAGGGAGCTTAAATCCCAAGTTTCTTGTTTTAATACATCTTCTCTTTTTTTCATAATGCCTCCTGTTTTTATAAGTATACGTAAAAAAAAAGACAAAGTCTAAACTTTGTCGTGATTGTCTAATATTGTTTCTAGTTTATCCAGTGATTCAATGATCTCATCTACATCACATTTACCTTCACATTCATTTGGAAATAAATCGGCAAGCATGGCTTGTCTACAGAATGTTTTTGAAATATCGGGATTTGTTATTTGTAAATGGAGCGCTCTTCGATCTGTTTCGCATGCGGAACGGTCGATGACCCCTTTTTCAATAAGTTGGTTGATGACTTTGGACGCAGCTGATTTCTTTAACCCTGTACGATGACACAGATCCATTAAAGTGGTTCTTGGATTTTGTAAGATATCGGTGATGATAATAAATTCTGATTTATGATAACCCAAATCTTTGGCTTGTTGTTCTAATTTGTTCATCATTAAATCTGTTAATGTTAACATCTTACAATATATGGTATTCAGTTTGTTGTTTTGCATCTTTAAATCTCCCTTCTTATCGAATTGTTTTTAAAGCTTTTGACCATGAAATGACTTCATCAAATAATCCTTTTGCATTCTTTAAATGATAATCATGAGGTTTGAATACGGACATATTTTCAAAGTCACTCATAATTGAGAATGTAAGCATCGTTCTTACGCTTGCCATGTGTTGTTCTGCATTGATGAGTCGAAGGCTTTGAATGGCCGATAGACCGCCTAAACCACCATATGATACATAACCAACAGCTTTATCTTTCAGCTCACTTCTTAAGTAGTCTAGTGCATTTTTGAATCCTGCTGGAATAGAACGGTTATATTCTGCTGAAATAAATACATATCCATCAAATGATTCTATTTTATTTGACCAGGATTTAATGGCTTCTGCTTGTGATTGTGTAAACTCCCGGCCCATCATGGGTAAATCGTAGTCTCTTATCGAAACAAGCTCATATTCAACTTCTTCATCTTCTCTAGAGAGTGCATAATCATAGGTCCAAGCGGCAACTGCTTTACCGTTATTCCCTTCGCTGACACTTCCTGAAATAATACCAATCTTCATAATAAAACTCCTAACTTCTATTAAAAAGTATACCCCAAATTATGCTTGTTATATACTCATTTGCCTTAAGAGAAAGTCTTTCAATGGGATCTTAATAAAAAAAAAACGACTCTCTTAATGAGAATCGCTTTAAGCTTAAATATGAATTGGTAATCCAAGTGACATTTCAGAAGCATCCATGATGGTTTCTGAAATTGTAGGATGGGCATGAATGGTCAATGAAAGGTCTTCAATGTTCATTCTTGCTTCAACTGCTAAAGTAAGTTCAGCGATAACATCACTGGCACCGACTCCGGCAACTTGTCCACCGACCAATAGGCCTGTTTCTTTTTCAGCAACCAGACGGACAAAGCCTTCTGTTTGGTCTAAAGATAGGGCACGGCCGTTAGCACCGAATGGGAATTTAGAAACTTTGACATCTAAGCCAGCAGCTCTTGCTTCTTTTTCAGTGTAACCAACTGAAGCGAGTTCAGGATCAGTAAAGCATACTGCAGGAATCGCGATGTAGTCGATGACCACATTTTGTCCAGCAATGACTTCTGCCGCAACTTTTGCTTCATAGCTTGCTTTATGAGCCAAGGCCAAACCAGGAACAACATCTCCAATTGCGAAGATGTGTTTTTGGCTTGTGCGACCTTGGTTATCAACTGTGATTAAACCGCGGTCTGTTGCTTCAATTCCAGCAACAACAAGTCCCAAGTCGTCAGTGTTAGGCGTACGTCCAACAGTGACCAATACGTAATCTGCTTCGATTGTTGTTTCTTTGCCATCGACTTCATAAGCAATTGAAACGCCATCGGCAGTTTCAGTTGCTGTTTTAGCCATTGCATTGTTAACAATTGTAACATTTTTTCTTTTGAAGTTGTCTTCAACTAATTTAATCATGTCTTTGTCAAATTGTGGCAAGATAGAAGGTGAAAATTCTAAGATTGTAATTTCAGTTCCTAAGTTTGCATAAACTCCTGCAAGTTCAGAACCAATATAACCACCACCGACAACGACTAATTTTTTAGGAATTTCTTTTAGGTTAAGTGCGCCTGTTGAATCAATAACGCGTTTTCCATACTTAAAGCCTTTGATTTCAATTGGACGTGATCCAGTTGCAATAATGGCATTTTTGAAAGTATATGATTGTGCATCATCACCGTCAACAACACGAAGTTGATGTGTATCATTAAAGAACGCAGTTCCTTTGATGATTTCAACTTTGTTTTTCTTTAATAGCATTCCAACGCCTGATGTTAAAGTTTTAACAACTTTTTCATCTTTCCATTGTTGTGCTTTACTAAAGTCGATTTTTACATCACTTGATGTAATACCGAATGTTTCTGAATCTAATGATTCTTGATAACGATGTCCTACGTTAATGAGTGCTTTTGAAGGAATACATCCCACGTTTAAACAAACACCACCGATTTCATCTTTTTCGATAATGGCAACTTTCTTTCCGAGTTGTGCTGCACGAATTGCTGCAACGTATCCACCAGGACCAGAACCAACCACTACGACATCAAGTTCAATTGACATATCTCCTACAACCATGTTTAGTACCTACCCTTCCATTAAGAGAAGTTCAGGATTAGCTAACAATCTCTTTAATTCGTTCATTGCATTTTGAGCAAGTGCACCATCAATAACGCGGTGGTCAAAGCTCAATGATAGAGCCATCATTTGACCCACTCCAATGGTACCGTCTTCCAATACGATTGGTTTCTTATCAATGCGACCCACGCCTAAGATGGCAACTTCAGGATAATTGATAATTGGTGTAAACCATAAGCCACGTGCTGAACCAATGTTTGAAATTGTAATGGTTCCATCACGCATGTCAGGTCCTTTTAGAGATCCGTCATTTGCTGCTGTAGCAAGTTCAGTAATTTCTTTTGCAATTGTGAACATGCCTTTTGTATCTGTATCTTTAATGTTAGGAACATATAGACCGTGAGGTGTATCTGCCGCAAACCCAACATTGAAGTAGTTTTTGTAAACAATTTCTTCTGTTGTATCATCTACTGATGAGTTTAGGATTGGGAATTTACGAGCAACTGATACAAGTGCCTTCACAACATATGGCAAGAATGTTAATTTAACATCTTGTGATGCTGCAATGGTCTTGAATTTGTTACGGTGACTCATTAATTCACTCACTTCTACTTCATCAAATAAAGTAACGTGTGGTGCTTTTGATTTACTGTTTAACATTGCATTTGAAATGGCACGGCGTGTTGGTGTCATCTTCTCACGAGTAACACTTCCCTTTGTGACCACTGGTGCTGATGGTGTTTGAACCTTAGGAGCACTTGCTTTTGTTTCAGTTTTTGCAGTTTGTGTTTTTTCAACAGTTGGTGTTGAAGCTGTTTCAGTTGCTTGAACTGTGCTGCCGTTTTCAAGGAAATTGTTAACATCATCCAAACGAACGTGACCGTGTTTTCCGGTTGCATTCACTTGAGTTAAGTCGACACCTTTTTCACGAGCATAACGTCTTACAGAAGGTAGAGCCAATACGTTCCCACCGATTGAATTATTTTTATGTTGTTCGTTTACAACGTCAGCTGCAACTGGTGCATTTGATGTTGCTGTTTGTGCTGGTGCTGCTGTTTCAGTTGAGACACTGCCATCAGTAGAAATTTCTACCAATGCGTCGCCCACTGTAGCAACACTGCCCGCTTCGACATTAATCTTAGCGATGGTTCCAGAAACTGGAGCCGGTACTTCTTGAACAAGTTTGTCTGTTTGAATTTCAAGCATTGCTTGATCTTCAGTAACAGTGTCTCCAACTTTAACAAACCACTGAACTACTTCAGCTTCTGCTAAGCCTTCACCAACATCAGGAAGGTTGAATACAAAATTAGCTGATGCTGCTTTTGATTCTGTTTTTGCTTCTGATTTAACTTCTTCTTTAGCTGGAGCTGCGTGTGATGCGTCGCCTGTTTCAATTTCTAACAAGTCGTCGCCAACATTTGCAACAGTTCCCGCTTCAACTAATAATGATTTAATTGTTCCTGAGACAGGAGAAGGTACTTCTTGAACTAATTTATCGTTTGCGATTTCTAATAGTGGTTGATCTTCTTTAACAGTATCTCCCACTTTAACAAACCATTGAACGATTTCACCTTCAGCAATTCCCTCGCCAACATCAGGCATTTTGAATATAAATGACATAAATAATTGCCTCCCTTAGCTTAATCGAAATTATAGATTTCTTTTACTTTTTTGATGATATCTTGTTCATTTGGTAGCCAATCATTTTCAGCTAAACCGAATGGGTAAATGGTATCAGGTGCTGCAACGCGTCCGATGGGTGCTTTCAATGAAAGAATTGAACGTTCTGCAATTTCAGCCATAACAGTCGCGCCGACTCCGGCTTGACGTTGTGCTTCTTGAACCATAACAATGCGTCCTGTTTTTTCAACAGATTTGATGATTGTTTCGATATCAATTGGTGATACTGTACGAAGGTCAATCACTTCAACTGAGATGCCTTCTGCTTTTAATGTTTCTGCCGCTTTAAGTGCTTCTCGAACCATGTAACCATAAGTAATGACAGTAACGTCAGTTCCTTCAACAGGAACACTTGCCTTACCTAGTGGAATTGTATAGTACTCTTCTGGAACTTCATCACGGAAAGATCTGTACAGTTTCATGTGCTCTAGGTAAACAACTGGATCGTTGTCTTCAATTGCTGCTAAGAGCAATCCTTTTGCATCATAAGGGTTTGAAGGAATAACAATCTTAATCCCTGGAGATTGAGCGATTAAACCTTCTAAGTTATCAGAGTGAAGCTCAGGAGTATGAACACCACCACCGAAAGGTGAACGAATGGTAATTGGCATGTTGCGTGTATTACCCATACGATAACGTGTTCTGGCCATTTGAGCGACCACAGAGTCCATTACTTCAAAAATGAAACCGAAGAATTGGATTTCAGGAATCGGACGGAATTTTTCTAATGCCAATCCAATTGCCAAACCACCAATTCCAGATTCAGCTAGAGGTGTATCAAATACACGGTCTTCGCCATATTTTGCTTGTAAGCCTTCAGTAGCGCGGAAAACACCACCGTTAGCCCCAACATCTTCACCAAAAATTAATGTTTCTTTATCGCGTTCTAGGGCAATATCAAGCGCGTTAGTAATTGCTTGAATCATTGTAAGTTGTGCCATGTTTATTTACCCTCCTTCATTTCATAAATTTCAATTTGTTCTTGAATCGTATTTGTAGGTTCTTCGAACATTGTTTTTAAGAAGTCTGTTACTTTTTGTTTTGGAGCTGCATCAGCTAGTTTAACCGCTTCTTTGATTTCTGTATCGAATTTTTCGATTAATTCTAATTCATGCGCTTCTGTCCATAATCCTTTTTCAGTTAAGAAATTACGCATTCTGATCAATGGATCTTTTTGATCCCATTCATCAAAACTTGCTTGATCACGGTAACGTTTAGGATCATCACCAGATAATGAGTGAGGACCAAAACGAGATGTTAGTGTTTCAATCAATACAGGACCATTTCCTTCAAGTGCCCAATCGCGTGCTGCTTTTGAAACAACATAAACTGCAAGTGGATCCATACCATCAACGATGATTCCTGGAATTCCTGCCGCAACCGCTTTTTGTCCTAAAGTGCGAGCTGCTGTTTGTTTATGTCTTGGTGTAGAAATAGCATAACCATTATTTTGAATATAAAATACAACAGGTGCTTTAAATGCTCCCGCGAAGTTTATACCTTCATAAAAGTCACCTTGTGATGAACCACCATCACCAGTGTAAGTGAAAGCCACTTGTGCTGTGCCACGTTTTTTAAGTCCAACGCCCGCTCCAGCTGCTTGAATAATTTGTGCCCCAATAATAATTTGAGGTGGATAAGCTTTTAAATCTTCTGGATAGTTATTTCCTTCAACGTGTCCACGACTCCATAAGAAAGCCTTATGTAAAGGTAAACCATGTTTTACCAATTGTGGAATATCACGATATCCTGGAAATAAAATATCTTTCTTATCAAAAGCAAAATGACTTGCGAGTTGTGATGCTTCTTGTCCTGCTGTAGGTGCGAAGAATCCCAAACGACCTTGTCTTGCTAATGTAGTAGAGCGATCATTTAATGCACGAGACCATAGCATGTCCTCAAACAGTGCTACCAGTTCCTCATCTTTTAAGTCTGGCATTAAATCAGCATTAACAACTTTTCCAGTTTCATCTAGAATCTGAATTGGTTTAAAAATTTTCTCAACTGAATCGAGTTGAGCAGCGAAATCCAACGCTTTGTTCTTTTTCTTTGTCATTGAAATACCCATTCCCTTCCATTCTACATTTTGCGCACAAAAATGAGCCCAAAATTACACTATAAATGTATCACGTAAATTACTTCCATTCAATGGTAATGCTATATAAATGTGAATATCGTTCCGAAAATCACAATTAATCAAATATTAACGATAATATCTCCTCTTTAGTAATCATTCCAAAATACTTATTTAAGTCAAATTGACCCAACATGGCATCATAATCATTTTCATTAAAACGCACACCTATCAAACGCTTTTCAATATCCAATACATCCTCAAGACCCAAATAATCCCCCATAAATCGGATGGCTTGAGTGCGCCCTTCTTTAACATCCAACAAGATTTCAATTCGCCCCCCACTAAAACGTTTAGCCTGTTTCAAATTAAACTCCGGTGACGCCCCATAAATCCAATCCCATGTTCCAAATTTATTGATGGCTTCATACTCAATTTTAGCAATGTCGTTTTCACTTAAAATGATTTCAGAATCCTTCCCTTCATTAGAAAGATAGTACTGAAGTGCATCCCAAAAATCTCTTAATGTGGTATCTTTTGGTAAGTGATCTTTTATATTTGTAACGCGAGAACGAACTGATTTGACACCCTTCGAAATAATCTTATCAGGAGCAACATTCAGTGCATTGACCATATCTTCAACATCAACATCAAACATGATTGTCCCATGATGCATTAATTTCCCGTTAGCCATGCGCTGTGCATTACCCGAGATTTTAAGACCTTCAACCAAGATATCATTTCTACCCGATGCTTCCGCTTGAATACCCATTGATGCCAAAGCATCAATAATCGGTTGAACATATTTTTTATAATTCACTTTACCTGGCTCATCAACACCAATTACAAAAGTAAAGTTAAGGTTACCTAAATCATGATAAACTGCCCCACCACCCGAAACACGTCTTGCGACCTTGATGTTATTTTCCTTAATAAACTTGGGATTAATTTCTTCTGCTGTATTTTGATTCTTACCAATTATGACTGACGGCTCATTTTGCCATAAAAAGAAGAAATCTTCCTTTTCATTAATGTGTTTCATTGCAAATTCATCTAAAGCCAAATTAAAATATGGATTCGTAGATTCATTGATTATATATTTCATGATTTAATTACCTCGCTTCCTTTATCATTCTATGTTTAAAGGTGCTATAATTCAAGTATTATAACCAAAAAGGAGCTTCTTAAACATGGACTTTAACATACAAACACCGGCATTAATTTTTCCGGCAATTTCTTTATTGATGCTTGCCTATACAAATAGATTTGTTGTATTAGCTGGACTCATACGCGATTTACTATCACAACACCAAAATAATCCAAAAGATGAAATACTAGCTCAAATAGATAACCTACAAAAAAGAATGGATCTCATAAAAAAAATGCAAGTATGGGGTGCCATTGCTTTTGTTTTATCGGCCCTTTCAATGTTAGCCGGCCTCTTTAAACAACAAGCTATTTCAATTGCCATGTTTACGATTAGTTTGGTTTTTCTGATTATTTCATTAATGTATCTTCTTGCTGAATTGAGTATTTCTGTTAACGCACTTTCAATTCAACTGGATGACATAAAGAAAGATCGAATAAAGAAATAGGTTAAACCGAAATACAAAAAAGTGCCCCGACTCATTAATTGAGTTGAGGCACTTTTTACTTTTAATTGTTATTGATTGTCAATGATTGTATTATTTTCAACTTGCATGTAAAGCACTTTAACTGCTTTGTCGCCTTCTTTTAAGTAAACAATTTTTGAAATTAAAGGTTTATTGCCATTTGAATTATCTTTGATGATAACCGCAGTTTTATTTGGGCCTTCTTCATTAACCATCCATGCTTCTTTGTCATTAGCATCAAAGCCTTGGTCATTGAATGCATTTAAAATAAATTCATCTTGACCTGTTTTTTCAATTACAACTGGTTCAGGTGTTACTTCCTCAGCTGGTGTTTCTGTTTCTGGTTTAACTTCTTCTGCCGGTGTTTCTGGTTTAGGTGTTACTTCTTCTTTTGGTGCTGATGCACACCCTACCAATACAAGTAGTGCTAATAATGATACAAGTGTTACTTTTAGTTTTTTCATAATCAAGTCTCCTTTTACTACTTAAGTATAAGACTTAAAACTGCTGGATTCAAGATATATGCTTAAACGTTTAATCTTGTCTAATTAGTGCCCAATTCAACTAATGCATCAATCGATCTTCGTCATTGGCATTTTCAATGAAGTCTTTAAGCGAATCAAATATTTTCATCATATCTTGAGGATTGCGATTCGAAGGGTCATGATTCATAAAGTATTCTATGATTGGAAGTGGATCCCCACTCATCATCCCTTCTCTGAATGCAGAGAAGAACTCAATCATGTGTTTTGACAAGGCTTGATCAAAAACAGATTCTTTAATTTCCACTACGATTTCATCGAAGTTATCTTCCAATTCAAATAAATGAATGGCTCTAAAAGGTGGCATGATGATTTGAATGCCATCATCAGCAGCCGATTTATTTACAATAATCATTTGTGCTTTCTTTTCATTTTCCATCATATTCACGACCTCTCTTTCATTCATTATACAACAGACCTGTTGGTATTTCATTAAAGAAGAACTATAATAGGGCAAAGGAGAGCCCTATGAACAAAATTAAAACATTAGAAATGACAATGAAAACAGAATCCATGATTGTAACAGATCCCAAAATGATTGAGTATCTTATTGATCATTTGTTTGAACCCGGAGAGCGCATGATTGCACTTTTAATTACAAAATCAAAAAAACCTAAAGTAATCATCAATGAAATGTTTCCCAAACCAAAAGACATCCAAACCATTACCTACCAAGATGGTGAAAATTCAGTGGCACTTCTTATGGACCAACTCACATCGAAGACAGTCTCAGTAGACGGCTCATGGCCTCTTAAGTTTTGTTTACCACTCATTGAAGCTGGATACACCTTAGAGAACGCCTCACCGCTTCTAGAGTCCATGCGTGCGATTAAATCCAAAGAAGAGATAGACATCATGATTCAATCATCAAAATTTAATGATAACATCATGAATAAACTCATCCCCCACTTTAAAGTAGGCATCACAGAGATAGAATTGGCAAATCTTGTTAAAGAATTTCAATCTGAAAGTCCACTACAAGGAATCAGCTTTGAACCCATTGTGGTCTTTACTGAGAATATTGCTGATCCACATGGCATTCCAACAAATAGAAAGCTCACAAACAAAGATGTCATCATCGTTGATATGGGTGGATTCTATCAAGGTTATGCTTCTGACATGACACGTTGTTTCTTTATGTCAGAACACATAGAATTAGAAAACATATACCAAATAGTACTGAAAGCAAATTTAGCGGGCATCGATGCGGTTAAAGTTGGCGCTACTTTATCAAGTGTTGACAAAGCATGCCGAGATGTTATCGCTCAAAATGGATTCGGACAATGCTTCACTCATAGAACAGGTCATGGCATTGGCACTGAGGTCCATGAGACACTTGACGTTTCCTCAAGCAATCAAACACTCATCAAAGAAGGCATGTGCTTTTCTATTGAACCTGGCATCTATATAGAGGGTGTTGGTGGCATTAGAAT
>CBDUDQ010000032.1:0-13370 GCA_965365985.1 uncultured Erysipelothrix sp.
ATCCGAAGCGGTCGAATATGCTCAAAGTGTAAATCAAGAATTCATTGAGACCATGGACTCCTTACTAATAGAGACATTTGATCCACAGGATATTGGCATTAATTTTACTTTCGTAGACCCTGAAAAATTTGGCTTAAAACCAGAACCCTATCGACTGGGATTTGTTGATAAAACACAATCAAAAGAAAGTTATGATCTAATCAAAGAACAAATCAAAGTTTTAAATACTTACAGTTCAAATGATTTAACTCAGGATCAAGATTTGGATCGAAGAGTATTGGTGGATGCTTTGGAAAAATCTTTACTTTTAGAACCTTTCTATGACTACAACACAGGAAGTTCTGTTCTTGGATATCAAAGGGCTTTTGCCGGAAGTTTACCTGCCTACCTTGAAACGTTTGATTTTCATAACCGCAGTGATGTATTATCTTATTTAAACTTTTTGGAGTTTCTTCCTGAAGATTATGAAGCCTATGTCGATTTTGAAATAGAAAGACAAGAGCGCGAAACCGGTTATGGTAAAGAAGAAATAGATAAAATTATTACTCAAGCCAAAGAAACCGTTACAGCATCCTCTTCTGATGATTATTTTTTGAATGATAATTTCTTAAGTAAAATTAAAACATTAAACTTGTCGGATGAAGATGAACTGTTGAAAAAACATCAAGACTTAATGAAAACAGGCATCGCTCAAGCTTACCAAGTTATTGTTGATAAATTAGGCATTGTGCTTCCTTCTGATACCGTTGGTTTGGCTCAAAAACCAAACGGTAAGGAATATTATGAAGCATTACTTCAAGTCAATTCGGGCTCTAAACGTTCAATCAAAGAAGTGAAAGCTTTTATCGAAAGAAAAAAAGCAGACACCCAAAATGGGATCCAATATTTACTTAAGGATCAAGATTTTGAAATCATGTTTGAAGCCTTTCAAAATAATACATATTCTGATTTCAAAACGGATCAAGAATTGATGGATTTCTTAGAATCAAAAAGTGCTGTTTTTTTTCCAGAAATAGATTCAGTAAACTACAAAATTAATCTGGTCGATCCTTCTATGGCCAGTGCTTCAAGTCCTGCTTTTTATTTTACACCGCAGGTTGATTATCAAAAAGATCTTAAGCAATCCATATTTGTGAATGGTGACTTTGATAACATCAATTATCCCACATATGCCCATGAGGGGTTTCCGGGTCACATGTATCAATTTAATTATTTTCTAGAACTCAAACTTCATCCTGTCCGACAAATTTATACGTCAAATGGTAATGCTGAAGGATGGGCCAACTATATTGAGGGAATTGCACATCATTTTATAAACGATGATCAGATTTTTGTTGAGTTTGCCAATATGTATAATCAACTGGTTCAAATACTTCATTTAGAAATGGATTTAGGCATTAATTATGATGGGTGGTCCATGGAACAGTTTGCTGAGTATGCTAATGAAAACTTCGGCATTGAGGACATGGGAATAATTAAGGACATCTATATCGATTTTGCGCATAATCCTGCAGTATATCCAACTTACTATCTATCAAGTTTATATATACAGGATTTAAGAGACCAATATGAAATGGCTTTGGGTAAGGAATATGACATTAAAAATTTCCATAAGTCATTTCTAGATTATGGCTCTGCTTCTTTTGACATTATCGAACCTGGATTCAAACAAATGATTAAAGACCTTAAGTAGTGTATCTATGCTATAATACTTCAAAGAATGGAGATTGATAATATGAGTTTACCCAATTGCCCGAAGTGTGCTTCAGAGTATACTTACGAAGATGGGAATTTGTATGTTTGTCCTGAATGTGCTTTTGAGTGGAATGACTTAAGCTTGTCTGAAAGTGAATTTAAAGTGTTAGATTCCAATGGAACTGAGTTGGTAGATGGTGATGACATCATTGTCATTAAAGATTTAAAAGTAAAAGGGGCTTCAAATCCTGTAAAACAAGGAACTAAAGTTAAAAACATCAAGTTGGTTGATAGTGATCACAACATTGATTGTCGTATTGAAGGTTTTGGTGCCATGAGCCTAAAATCGGAATTTGTTAAGAAAGCATAAAAAAGTATCGACATTGTGATGTCGATACTTTTTTTACTATTCTATATCAAATAATAATAAGAGATTATAAATTTTACCTGAGTGAATGCAAGAGCGAATTAATACTTGACTGAAGCGGGCACCTTTAAAGATGTAGGTCATGATCGTGATCGCTTGGGCCTCTTTATCTATACTTGTGCCGATTTTATCAATATTTTCAATATATAAAGTATCGTTGATGTTTAAGTTGTAGAAGTCATTTGTAAATTCCTCAATTGCTTCTTCGCTTTGCACAGGGCAAGGGGGCTTAAAAAGTTCTCGATACTTAAGGATGAATGCTGTTTTAGGACTCATGATTGAAACCTCCTTAATTTTTCAAAAAAAGACAAACATTGCTGTTTGTCTTAAGTTTTAATATTTACTTTTGTCTAACTTGCTTGCTGCTGCGTCATCAACGATCACTGTAACATCAGGATGATTCTTGAGTGCTGATGCAGGTAGGTCAGTTGTTGCTGCTTCTTCAAACATGCCAAAGATGGCGTCTGCTTTGGCTTCGCCATAAGCAAATAAGATGATCTTCTTTGCGGAAAGGATTGATTTAATTCCCATTGAATAAGCAAATTTAGGAACGTCTTCTTTGTTTTCAAAGAAACGTGCATTGGCTTCGATTGTTTCTGGAGCTAAGGCAACTTTCTCTGTTAAAGAATCAAATGAAGCACCTGGTTCGTTAAAACCGATGTGTCCGTTTGTTCCAATACCCAATATTTGAACATCAATTGGATTTTCTTCAATAATCTTGTTATATGAAGCACATTCTTTTTCTGCTTCTTCAAGTCCATCAGGAAGGTATGTTTTCTTGAATGGTTTTTCGTTGAAAAGGTTTTGTCTCATAAAGTAGTCATAGCTTTGTGGGTGGTCATGACCAATTCCCATATACTCGTCTAAGTTGATTGCTACAGTATCAGTGAAGTCCATATCTGAGTTTCTTAATTTTTCATAAAAAGTAATTGGAGTGCTTCCTGTTGCCAAACCAAATACATTTAATTCTCCTCGATCATAAATTTCTCTAACAATGTCATAGCCTAAATTGGCGCCTGCTTGTTTATCTTTAACAATATGTAGTTTCATTTTAGTCCTCTTTTCTCCTTATTATCTTACCTTTAATTGTTAGTTTATGCAAGAATATTGGTGTTTTGTTTAAGCGGAAAGTGTTATAATGGTGGCATGGAGGTTTTACATATGTTAATAACAAACGGAAAAATTTATCTTGATGAGACAGTCATTGAAAATGGCTATCTAGAAATTGAAGACGACAAAATTGTTGGCATGGGTGATATGAGCCTTGTGCCTGAAGCAAAAGGTGAAGTGATTGATGCAAAAGGGCATAACGTATTGCCTGGATTTATTGATCAACACATTCACGGTGCCAACGGTGCTGACCATATGGATGGAACTGAAGATGCAGTAGCTACCATAGCGCGTTTCCTACCAAAAGAGGGAACGACGTCATACTTAGCAACCACATTAACGCAATCAATTGAAAATGTATCGAATGCTGTCGCAGTCATTCATGACTATGCGAGCAAACACAATAAACCAGGTGAAGCTGAAATTGTTGGGATCCATCTTGAAGGACCATTTATTTCTAAAAAACATATTGGTGCACAAAACCCTAACTACGTTTTAAAACCAAGTAAAGAAGATTTTGATAAATTCTGGAAAGCATCAGGGGAAACAATTAAAGTTATCACTTATGCACCAGAAGAAGCTGAAGAAGGATTCACAAGCTACCTTAGATCATTAAATGTAGTGCCTTCAGCAGGTCATACACATTCATTCTACAAAGAAATCATGGATGAAGTACCTCATGGTCTGTCAAACTTAACTCACTTTCACAATGCAATGACACCTCACCACCACCGTAACCCTGGAGCAGTCACAGCAGGGTTTATGTGTCCAGCTCTTAAGGCCGAACTCATTGTTGATGGGATTCATTTGGCACCTGAAGTAGTTAATGCGACCGTTAAAATAAAAGGTGTTGATAACTGTATTGCAATCACAGATGCCATGCGTGCTAAAGGTTTGGCAGATGGTAAATATGATTTGGGTGGACAAGAAGTTATTAAAGTCGGTAAAGAATGTAGAATCGAATCAGGTTCATTAGCAGGCAGTGTGGCTGAAATGGATTTTGTTGTTCGTAATCTTAAAGAATTTACTGGCTGTTCAATGCATGACTTGGTTAAGATGAGTTCAAGCAATTCAGCGAAACACATTGGAATTTCTGATCGTAAAGGGTTCTTAGCGATTGGTAAAGATGCTGATGTTGTCATTGTTGATAATGACATTAATGTACAAGCAACAGTTTGTCGTGGTGTCTTGGCTTACCAAATATAAAAACTTTAAGAATAACCATCAAATTGATGGTTATTCTTTTAAAATAAGAAAAACATCACTAATTTAGTGATGTTTTCTTTTCGGAATATAAGAAAGTACTTCGTTGTTTCTAAACATTTCAACAACTGAACTTCTCGTTTTTGTTTTTTCTTTTGGATCTGCACCATTATCAACTAACAAAGCAAATACCGTCTCAAGGTCTTCATCAAACTCATCGTCTGTGATTCCCAAATCAATGCCAAGTGCATCCAATACAGCACGCATAATGGCAAGATTTCCATAACTATCAACCGCATGCATATCTGCACCTTTTTTAATGATTCTGGTTAAGAGATTCAACTGTTCAGTGAATATTACCCCATCATTTTTAGGGCCTTCAGCCGCAGGTCTTGGAAAACGTGAATTTGACAATGTTTGAGTGATTGCATAATGAAGTAAAGGCATTTTCCATCCCTCTAATTCACCATCAACTTGTATGTTGACATCATCAATCTGATCTAATATCGCATTAGCGATTGTATGTTTGCACGATTTCAATGCTAATTGTAAGGCCGTGACTTGATCTTCACCCGTTAAGTTGTTTACTGCTGTGAGATCTTCTGATTCTATAATTTCTTCTAGTTTAATAAAGCATACTCCTTCCATGCATACTCTAATATTATAGCACATTCCACAGAAATAGAAGTCGAAATCAGGTTCTCTCATGTATAATATTACAAAGAGGTGATTTTTATGAAGAAAATAGCAATTATAGGCGGTGGCATCGTAGGTTCCTGTGCTGCCTTCTATCTAAGCAAAGCGGGTATGGATGTGGTACTTTATGATGTCGACAAAGGACAAGCCAGTAAAGCAGCGGTGGGCATCATATGTCCGTGGGTTTCACAGCGTCGCAATAAAGATTGGTATGATTTAGTCGAGGCGGGTGCCAGCTTTTATCACCAGTTGATACAAGATTTATCCTGTGATTCTTTTTATGAGCGCACAGGCGCACTTCTTACCCATCCCACTCGCTTAGAAAAAATGCTCATCTTAGCCAAAAGCCGAAAGGATAGCGCAAAAATAATGGGAGAAATAAAAATTATAAATGAAGAAGAAAATCCTACGATCCTTCCTGTTGGTTTAAACTGGAAACAAGGTTTATATCTTGAAGGCGCAGCAAGAGTAGATGGTAAAGCTTTGGTAGAAATCCTACAAAGAAAGTCTGTTTCTCAAGGCCTTAAAATCATAAAAAAATCTGTTTCCTTTAAACAAGAAAAAGACGCCTATATCGTTAATGGTGATACATATACCGACATAATACTCTCAACAGGGGCCTGGCTGCCGGAATTGTTTAAAGATAAAGGTTATAGCGTGGACGTACTCCCACAAAAAGGACAACTGATAGAATTCAATAATATTCTTAAATCACAATCAAAGGCATATCCACTCTTCATCCCAAAAGGAGAGATTGACCTTTTGTTTGGAAAAGATGGCAGCCTTGTCGTGGGCGCATCCCATGAACCTGGAAATTATGAAGACACCGATTCTGATAAAACCATACTACAAGCACTGAAATCACAAGCCAGTGAGTTTTATCCTCTACTTAAAAATCTTGATTATAGCAGTTCACGTGTGGGACTCAGAGCTTACACCAAAGACTTCTTACCTTTTTACGGTGAATTGCCATTCATGACATCTGTATACGTCGCCAGTGGCTTGGGATCTTCAGGTTTAACTTCTGGACCCATAATTGCCTATCGCTTAAGTCGGGCCATTACGGGCGAAATAGACTTGAGTCTGTATCCATTAAAACCAGACAATTACTTTACAAAAGAGTGAATTAATCTTTAAGGTTTCAAACTCTCAATAAACCAGCGGTTTCTTTCTAAAAACAAATTTCGTTCTTGGTTACGAATGCGACAGCGATACAATACGCCGGATCCACCTACAACTGAACTGGCTTTTTTAATTTTTAATACTCTATCGATGGCGTATTTTTTATTATCAAAAACTAAAAATAGAGGGGTCATTTCGGCATGTTTATCAACCAAGACCACCACATCCACATAACGTTTATAATAGGTCATAATTTATAATAACCTGATGGGTGAATGACATGATCCTCTTTTGGATTGAAATTACTCAAGTTTGTATTTACCAATGCACTCAATCGTTTGGTGGCATCATTGCAATTTTTTTCTCTTATATAATCCATGGTTTCATCCACCTTTCTATTTATACAGGGTCTTCAAAAAATATTTTGCTGGAAAGAGCCCTTATCAGGCAAGAGTTTCGATCCTTTAACAGTGATACTTCTCAGAGACAATTTGAAGTCGTGATTTATTCTAAGTAACTTAAGAACAAATGCATCTACTCAGCCAAAACATTACTGGGGTGAACATTTTATTTTGCATCTCTTAGAGATTCTCCTGTTTGTATGTTAAATGTTCTTGCTTTTAAATTCTTTGCCAAAACGAGGCCGTTGTGTGAAGCTTTATTATCACCCAGACACATGGCGATTTCCTTGAGTAGTGGATTTTTCATTTCTTCGATTGGTGCATAACAATGATTGATATCAGAGTGCATGATAAATTTTTCTTTCATAAGAGGATCTCCTTGCTTAGAGTATAAAGTCAATTGTTGCTTAAATCAAGTCATTTAAGCAACTTAGTGGTTAAATTTGATTTTTAGTTGCATTCAGTGGTAAAATAAGTGAAAGAGGTGATTGGTATGACATTACAAGAATTAGTAGGGATTTTTCGTGAGCGCCATCATCTAAGCTTACAAGATGTGGGGGATGCGTGTGGTGTTGGAAAGTCAACGGTATCCCGTTGGGAATCTGGAATCATCAAGCGCATCAGTTTGGAAAAACAGGCGGCATTATCTGAATTATTTGAAATTAACGTGAGTGATTATTTAGACCATCATTTTTTTAAGCCGGTCTTGGGTGTCGTGCGTGCGGGTTATGATTTATTAGCAGATCAGAATGTCATGTCATATGAAGAAGTAACCAAACATGATTATGATCGCGGGGATTATTTTCTTAAAGTGAGTGGGGATTCGATGACAGGCTCTCGCATTCATGATGGAGATTTAGTTTTTGTTGAGCGAGCTCATGATGTTGATTCTGGTGACATTGCTGTGGTATTAATTGAACACGAAGAAGTAACCATAAAAAAAATTATAAAAAAAGATGGCTTGTTAATATTAGAAGCCAGTAATTCTGATTATGAAACCCGTTTCTTTAATCAACATGAAGTTGAGACTTTGCCTGTTGTAATCATTGGTAAAGTTTTAAATGTTCGAGTAAATTTCTAAAAAAAACTGAACCTCTTTCTTGTTGTCCAAGTTTAGGGGTTCAGTTCAAATTAAGGAGTTATTTTTAAAACCATTTTTTCTTGTAGAAGTAATAAATGGTAAGTAATGTGATGCCCATTCCCATTAATGAAACAATGGCAAAAGCGTTTGGATGGGATGCAAAGGGTAATGTGACATTCATACCATAGAGTCCTGTAAAAAATAAAGGAATCGAAAATATTAAAGTAACGGAGGTAAGAAGCTTGATGGTTTGATTCAGTTGATGGCTGAAAGTACTTTCGGACACTTGAATCATCCCGATGATCAAGTACTCACTGATTTCAATGTTCTTCATGAGTTGTTGGAGTTCCACTTTGATGCCTGCATAATCGTAGAGAGATTCATCATCAAACAAAACTGCAGGGCGCTCTTCCATAATATATTCGTGAATGTCCTGAATGCCATGAAGTGCAACCTCATATTGTTTTAATTTCTTTCTTATAATATAAAGTTCTATTAAAAAGTCTTTATTAATCATTTTTTCAATGATGGTTTCATAATCGTTAATTTTTTCACGAATGTTTCGAATCAAATTTTCGTAAGTATTTAAAATTGATAATATCAATCGGGGGAAGTTTTCTTCTGTATCTATTTCGAAGTGCTGATCATTAGGTATATACAGAGTGATTGCATCTTCTATGATGCTGACACACAGAGATTTTAATCTGTGGTTTTCTTCCGGGTAATTTAAAATGATGTATAAATTTTCATTTTCAAAATGAATGTGGGCCAATTCATATTGATCCTCAAGTGAAAGTTTGATATTTTTTGGTAAATCCAATTCTTCTATATTATCAAATTTGATGGTGTTCATTTTTTTTTGACCTTTCTTTTAAATGGATTAATTGATTGAGTTCTAAAAATTCATCGATTCCTGTTTCAAAAAATTGTTTTAAATCTTTATTAACATTATTAAATTTAACTGATATGAGTTCTTTAGGATTAATAAATTCACCGGAAATATCATATCTCAGTTGTGCAATCATGATTGCGGCAAGGGCATTGGTTTCATATCGTACCCAGTCAATGGCAAACATGGGCTTATTTTTAACTTGACCTAAGATTTTTTCTTGTCGATTTTTTAAAAGTTCAACTCCAGCAATGGCCTTTTGAAGGTATATGACGGTGTGAACTGAATCTTCTGAGCCATATGCGGTAATATCTGACATCACCGTGTAGAAGCTTTGCTTCCCCTCTATTGTATTAAAATAGGTACTGTTTAAATCGGGGTTAAAGGTATCATTATAAAATGATAAAGTGAGTGCTTGAAGTGCTTGACGTAAGACTTTATCTTTCTCAAATTTATTCTCTTGTTCGATTCTTTTTTTATGCGAATCGTTTATTTTATCTTGTTCGATTCTAGCAGAACGCTTACTTCCATAATAGGATGATATGTATCCAAAAATAGAGCTTAAGAGTACACCAGTTAAACTGATAATTGAAACCAGGATGGGTAAAATACTGTCCTTCATAAAAGTGCCTCCATTCTTTTCATCATTATAGCATTATTTATCTTATTTGCGTTCAAATGAGAAAGGCTTTAATGTAAATGAATATTGATAATTCTGTTAGAATAGAGTTGAACCTAATGTAAAAGAAAGGTGTGAGCATGTGGACAAAAAACCAAAATTATTGGTAGTCAGCAATCATTTTTATCCTGAGAATTTTCGTATTAATGATTTAGTTTTATCATTACAAAATACATTATATGATGTTAAAGTAGTTACACAAACTCCAAACTATGGTATTGGACATTTTCCTAAAGGGTATTCTTGGTTTAAAAAAACAAATGAGCGGACTACAAATAATTTAAATGTCACCCGCCTTCCAGTGATTCCCAGAGGTAAGAATAAACAGTTTCTTTTCATTAATTATTTATCGTATTATTTAAGTGGCTTATTTTATTCATGGTGGACAAGAGAAAAGGTGGATTTAGTATTCACTTATGCGACGTCTCCTTTATTAGTAGCAATGATTGGAAATCGAATCGCCAAGAAGAATAAAGTCCCCACAGTTTTGTATCTTTTGGATCTTTGGCCGGATAACTTTTTCTTAATGCATGATTTTAAATCAGAGAAAATGAAAAAACTGTGGATTGCCATTTGTAGTAAGATTTATCAAGATGTTGATATGATACTCATTTCATCTAAAGGTTTCGAAAATAGTTTGATAGATTATGGTGTAGACTCAAGAAAAATTGTTTATTGGCCACAATTTGCTGAAGATACTTATAAAAATAAACAATTAGAATTGAAAAATCCTACATTTAAACCTTTTGATTCAGATAAACTGAATATTACTTTCACTGGAAATATTGGATTTGCTCAGGGCTTGGATAAGTTTATTGATGTTGGTTTATTAGTTAAAGAAAAAAGACTCCCTGTAATTTTTAATTTTGTTGGAACTGGAAGTTATCACAGTGTACTAAAGAATCTAATTAGTGAAAATAATCTGCAAGACTATTTCAATTTTACGGGTCATTTACCCATTGATCAAATGCCGGTAGTTTTAAGTCAAAGTGACTTTGCTTTGCACAGTTTTGTAAATGAACCTGCTTTTCACAAAACTTTACCTGCAAAATTACAATCTTATTTGGCTTTTGGTATTCCGGTCATGGTTTCTGCCAGTGGTGAAAGTTCCAGAATTATCAATGAAGCACAGTGTGGTTTTGCTTCTGATTCAGATGATGTACAGGGTTTCTTTGCCAATATTGAAAGGGCTTTGGATCTTGAGGAAACTCAAAAATTGGAAATGGGAGATAATGCAAAACAATTTTATAAAGAAAATTTCAACAAAGACTATCTTATTAACAAATTAAACCATATATTTGAGAATTTATATGATAATAATAAAAACAAGTGAGTGCCATTATTGAGGCGCTCACTTGTTTTTTAAGTTATTAAATTGTCTCTTCTTCTTAGAAGAATGTTCATAATAAGTATTAGACTAAAATAAACTGAAAATATTATAGCAGAAGTACTTGGGGGAATCTTTTCTGAATTTTCATAGAAAAGAAATACAATCCAAACCATCATCATCATAACAGCAATCATATTCTGTTTGGTGAATCGCGAAGTGATGAAATAAGCCAAAAGAATCCAAAAGAAGATCACAGCAATGGACTCTATGATTGAATTCGCACTAACACCCGACTCTTCTTTGGTACTAATGATATAAACAATATTTAGTATAGTGAAAAAAAGTGCAGGTAAATATGCGAGCATGATCATGATGGCTCGGGGTATGTTTAATTTTTTCTTTTTTTTCATATAGATTTCTCCTTTCTTATCTTAATTGTATCATGTTTGCATTCAATTCAATGAATCTTGTGTGTCCAAAAAAAAAGGCTAACTTTAGCGAATCTTGATTGATTAATTGAATTTTATAAGATATATTTTAATTATATTCTTATATTTTAATGATAAGAAATTTATTTTGGATATAAAAAAAGTTCGCTGAGCGAACATAATTTTATCTGGAGCAGGTGAGGGGAATTGAACCCCCGCCTCAACCTTGGCAAGGTCGTATACTACCATTGTACTACACCTGCAATAATGGCGGTCCAGACGGGACTCGAACCCGCGATCTCCTGCGTGACAGGCAGGCATGTTAACCACTACACCACTGGACCATTATTCTAAACTAACAAATCTTAAAAACTTGGCGGAGATGGGGAGATTCGAACTCCCGCGCCAGTTTCCCGACCTATACCCTTAGCAGGGGCACCTCTTCAACCACTTGAGTACATCTCCAAGTTTGTTTGTCATGTTTACTCACTTCGTTGAGTGCTAAGACATAATAACATAAGATTTTTACTTGTGCAATACCCTAAATGACTTTTGTGTGAAAAATCGTATAATTCTTTGATATAATGTAAATATGATAAAAAAACAAATGAGGAAATTGCCATTATGGCAGCAGTTTACTGTGTTATTAGTCTTTGCGCTTATATTTTATTATTTTTCTTTGAAAGGTGAAGAATCTACCATTCATGAACGCGTCAGCTTAAATTCGTGTATTGATGGGGATACTGCTCGATTTGTGATTCAGGGTAAAGTTGAAAAGGTTCGATTCATTGCAATAAATACTCCTGAATTGAATACCAATGATTTTTATGCTAAAGAAGCTGCTGATTTTACTTGTTCAACATTACAGCAAGCTGATACTATTTCTATAGAGCTTGACCCAAAATCGGATAGTAGAGATAAATATGAAAGGATCATTGCTTGGGTATATGTCGATGAAATCTTGCTTCAGGAACTCATTGTAAAAGATGGATACGGAAAAGTGCATTATATCTATGATGATTATCTTTATATAAACAAACTTAGAAGTTTAGAATCAAAAGCCAAACAAGTAAAGAAAGGCATTTGGAACTAGTATAGTATTATCAATGCTTTATTATTAATGGTATAATTAGAGAAACTATTGCGAAGGGATTTCGCTGGTAAAGGGGTGTTTATGATAGAACAAAGAAAAGATTTTATTATCAATATTGTATATTATGCGATTATCTTGGGTCTGATGTTTATCGCCATAAAATTCAGCGTTAAATATCTCATGCCATTCATCATCGGTTTTATAATCGCTTTTCTACTAAAACCAATTGTACATAAATTGACTCATAAATTTGGTCAAAGAAAATATATTTCACTTTTGGTTATCTCACTATTCTATATTGTGATTGGTACTTTTATCGTATGGATATTTTTTGCAGCACTGAGTGGCATTCAGTCATTGACCAAGCAGTTACCAGTGTTTTATGAGGAAGTGATGAAACCGGGTTTTGCTGATTTAACTCAGTGGTCTACTGGGATTTTATCTACCTTTGATCCAAAAGTAGCGGAATTCGTTCAACAATTCTTGGATACATCCATTACTGCTTTGGGTAATTTTGCACAAAACATCAGTGGTTCTGTTATTAACTTCTTAACCAAACTTGTGACTTCAGTACCTAGTTTATTGATTTCAATTCTGATTGCCATCATATCATCTTTCTTTTTCACTTTAGATTACAGAAAGATTGTTAACCAAAGCTTGGATGTTCTTCCTGAGGATAAAAAAGATTTAGTTTTAGACGTTAAGGTAGTGGGTAATTATTTTAAAGCTTACTTAACCCTAATGAGTTTGACCTTTGTTGAACTTTCAGTCGCATTCCTAGTTTTAAGGATTCCCAATGCAATTGGGATCGCACTCATCATTGCCAGTGTTGATATTCTGCCTGTATTGGGGACAGGTTCAGTGATGTTACCATGGTCTATCTATGAGATGATATCAGGAGACAGCTCGCGTGGTGTGGCTTTATTCGTCATTTACATTGTTATTACAGTGATTCGTAACATTCTAGAACCAAAGGTTGTCGGGAAACAGATTGGTTTGCATCCGCTCCTCACTTTAGTTTGTATTTATGTTGGACTTAAGCTCTTTGGTTTTATTGGCTTATTGGGATTGCCAATTGCAGTAACCCTTATTAAGTCACTTCATGATGAAGGAAAGATCACTTTCTTCAAAAAGAAAATCATTTAATAGAAAAAAAGATTAAAAAAAGGTAAAAGAAAAAGTATGACCTGGAATAATTTATCCGGGGTCATACTTT
>CBDUDQ010000033.1:0-13127 GCA_965365985.1 uncultured Erysipelothrix sp.
AGATTATTTTTATTTGATTGTGTCTTTTATTTTATTATTAATAGCATTTAGATTGTTTAGATCTAAATAGGAAGATGAGGCTTATTGTATGAGTGAAAAATTATTGAATACCATTAAGGAATTTTTATCACTGAGAGATGAGGGGGTCGCAATGTTTAAGTTTGATGCGACGGATATTTTCACACCCTATGATTACCACCCAATTATTGAGGCGTTGATGATTGCTTGGCTGGATTCTGATCAAGTTGACTTTAAATATCAAAATACAATGGCGCAAGCTTCTGATACTTTGGCTAAAGATTATAACATAAAAGAGGTGCAAGCAAAAATAACTCATTATGTCAGAGAAGATTTATTCAGTTCCGGTTTCATTGCTATGAATATGGAAGACTTTACATTTTTAATGAAACGATTATTAAGTTTACTAGGGGTTTAAAACATAAAAAGGAGATGCATCTTATGCGTCTCCTTTTTATGTTTAATCATTATATATTATTTAAATTTTTGTGTACTGTTAAGAATTTTCAGCTTAGGTTTTAAAATAATTCTCTTTTCCATAACGTTTCCCTGGATGAGATTTAACATATTTTCGACTGCGGCACTTGCTAAAACATCAACATCTTGCGCTACAGAAGTGAGTGGAATGTCTAAAAGACTTGAGAGGGAAAGGTTATCATAACCAACAATTGAAAAATCTTCAGGTATTCTGATATTCTTTTCTCTTAAGCGCTTGAGAACGCCATAAGCCATCATGTCATTTGCGACAAAAAGTGCAGAGATTCCTTCTTCTAAAAGAGAATCAGTTAAATTGTAGCCAGTGTGGAACTTGAAGTCGCCTTCCTTAACAATTTTTTCATCAAAAGCAATGTTGTTGTCTTTAAGACAATCTTTGTATCCAGAGAAACGTATGTATCCGTATCTGGCTTGTTGTGCCCCGGTTATGCATCCGATTCTGGTATGACCCAAATCAATTAAATGTTGAGTTGCCAAATATCCGCCTTCATGTGAATCGAAAAGTACGGCATGATGATCTTTTTCATAAGATCTATCAAACAAGAGATAAGGCGTATTAATTGATTTTATTTTTTCCATTATTTCTTCAACTCTGATATAGGATTCATCAGACATGGCGATCATCAGACCATCTATGCCTCGGCCTGCGACCAAATCAATTAATTCTATATCATTTTTGAACTTTTCATCAGAATTTGTAATGAGTGTCATGTATCCTTCTTTACGAAGTAAATCTTCAATTCTCTTAACTAGAGAGGAAAAGAAGGCGTTTTCTATATCAGGAATGATCAGTCCAACAGTTTTAGTTGATTGAGTAACCAAACCACGAGCCAATGAATTAGGAATATAATTCATTTCTTTGGCTATCTTTTTAATTTCTGCTATTTTATCTTTTGATACTTTTGGATTATCTTTATTAAGTGCCATGGATACGGTAGCAACCGAAACATTTGCTTTTTTTGCAATATCAATTAGTCTTACGCGCAAGTGAATCACCTCTCACTTAATAGTATCACAAAAAAGGATGAAAGCGCATTAATGCTGTAAAAATGTGTAAAATTACTTAATCGTTTTAGTGAAAAAACAATCTTTTATAACAAATGAAAACAAGTCGGATTTATGTGACTTGTTCTCATTTTATAATAAAATAAAACTAGTTTTGATTTGGTTTCTTGACAGTTTTGGTGTCAGTACTTGAATTTTCTTGTTCATCGACGTTGATGTTTTGGTCAGGTATCGGCATTTTTCTTTTATCTACTTCTGTATAATCGATAAAAGATTTATCACTTGAATCGGTTTGCTCTTGTTCATTGATCACATCATCTCTTTCGATGAATTTGTCGTTATTTAAATTGTTAGTATCTTTCATAAAAATCCTTTCTTATTAAAAAATAAAATCTAGTAATGAACCCCATCATCACTTGGAAGTTCATCTTCAAATGATGCTTCTTCACTGGAGTCATTCATATTTTCGTTTTGTTCGATATTCATTGATGCATCCGCATCCATATATTCTGGTTCTTCGTTATATGGATTTTCACCGCGGTTGGGTGAGTTTACTGGATCTTCAACGAACTCTTTGTTTGTTGCGACAGGGTCGTCCATAAGGGTTCTATCCATATCTTTATGCAAAGGGTGTACAGGCTCATCGTCAAGAATTGATCCTGTATCTGTTAAATTAGGATTTTCACCGGTTAAATCTGAATGTTCAAATCGCTCTTCATCATACTTTCTTGCATCTTCTTCCATTGGAATTGATGGCGTGATGTATGAATCTGAGTTATCAAAATCTGAATCCTCGTTAAGAGCCGGGGTTTCCTCACGAATTTTTTCGGGCTCGGTGTCTTGGAAAGTTCTTGGAGTGATGTCTTGTGATCCTGTGTTGCTGTGATGATCTACAACAGGATCAAATTCTGGTGTGGGGGTATCAATGTGTGGTTTTACGGCCTCGATATCATCTGTAAAAGTTAAAGGGTCCACATCATTGTTCACATAGTTTTCTACATCATCATCGATGGGTAAGGTATCTGGGTCGAAGCTTCGAGTGGGTAAATCATGATCTAAATCATCAATTGTGTCATACTCTTCACTTTGAGGAACTTCGAGATCACTGATATCTACATCATCATCTCTTAGTGGGTCAAGTGCTCTTGTGTCATCTCTTCCATCAAGGGTTTCTCTATAGTGTGTGGGTTCATCATTTAAATTCAAAGCATCTTCAATTTTATCTTTAACTTTTTCAAAAAAGTTTTTTTCTTCCATAATATCCTCCTTGGATGTTAAATCACCATTTTTATAATGGTTTAATCTGTAATTTTTCTCAAATTGCAATTCACAGAAAAATATTTAAATTTGAATATAACAAACAATAAATTTTAAATCTTAACTGATAAAAGAAGGTTTCCATCTATCTTTTAATGAAAAATAATTTGGACTTAATAAAAGGTAAATCGTATAGAAACTGCTTATCCAGTACCACTATCTTTAGAGAAAAATCAATGCTTATCGATAAAACATTTTAGACGATTGGCATCTGCTCGAATAATGAATAATAATCGGTTTTTGGCAGTCATATCATCAATTGAGTAATCATAATTCGATTTTGACTTCTCTTATTGTCTCCTTTCTTTTGATAATATCTCTATCTTATTATTACACTGATAGCGTATCTCTACCACGCATATTGTATAAGAATGGAGCTAAAGAGAGTTATATTGTATGATATACGAAAGGAAGACTTTTCAGTTGAAAGGGGAAAATCATGTTTAGTCAAAATAAATTATGGTCGTTTTACGATAACGAATGCGATTATGAATTTAATTTAAAGATTAATAAAAATTCCGATATGAAAAGCGAATTGCCATCGTATAGTGAACATAACTTTGCCATCTATTTTTTGATCGAGGGCAACGAACTAATTGAATACAATGATGCTTCTTATCATATTTTTTCAGGAGATATATTAATGATCAAACCAGAGACCGTGATTGATAAACAGTACCTCAGCGATGAAGTATCAACCATTGAACTAAAGTTTAGTTTGGGTGATCACAGTGGAGTCTTGGAGAAGATGATTTTAGACACACTCAATCGCCTGCAATTCCCGATATCGATTATGAGGGTCAAGCCCAATCATTTTATTTCCCTTATAAAAAAAATGGAAACTTTCATGGCCTTATCTCAAGAAAATAAAGAAATTTATTCACTCCAACTATTTATAGACATAGTATTGAATTTATGTCACCCAGATATAGAGAACGCGTATGTTAATGAACTGGATGACAAGTTAAGTCTTATGGAGAAAACAGTGCAAGATGTCATGGCTCACATTCATTATAATTTTAATAAGAAAATCACGACAGAAACCTTAGCCAAAGAGTTCGAAACCAGTCGACCTTATTTATGCAGAAAATTTAAGGAACTTTGTGGTAAGACGATTGGAGAGTACCTCACAGAAGTTCGGATGGAATATGCTCAAGAATTATTGACTAAAAGTCATGAAAAAATAATTTCAATTGCCTTTTTAGTGGGCTACGATTCAGTTTCTCAGTTCAATAAGATATTTAAAAAGAATTATAAAATGACCCCCAGCCACTACAGGGAAACAAAAAAAGATCAACATTTGTTTGTTCCTTTTTCCTAGTCAAGTTCTTTTACTAATAAAGCTTAACGTTATATGATAGTAGTGTAATCAATAAGAAAAAGGAGGATGATTATGAAATTAAGTAAAATATTTTTAGTTTCGATTTTATCTGTCTTTTTATTAGTAGGTTGTACTCAAAGTAACAATCCTAAGCCAGGGACACCCACTGAGACCCCAACAGAAAAACCAGGTGAAACACCAAAACCGAATGAAACGCCAACACCAGGAAATGGTGCTAATGCGGATTATTCCAGTGAAATTAAGTTAAGCATAGTTGATGTTTATGATAAATTTTTAGCAGAGTTTGATGGTGTGCAACTCTATAACATCGAATTGTCTCTTAAACAAAAAGGTTATGTTTATGAGTTAGAGGGTTTTGACGCCACTGATCAGCATGAAGTGGAGTACGATGCCATATCAGGAGAAACAATTAAGTATGAAAAAGACACTAAAGATGATACTAAAGTGCCTTTAGCTAAAGAAGATTTGAATTTAATTCAAAACCTTTTCGATTTATCGCACGAAGATGCCGGAGTTGATTATCGATTGGATGAATGGTCATTGAAAGTTAAAGATGGCATCAAAGTTTTTGAAATAGAACTAAAAGACGCATCAAGACATGAAATTGAATACAGATATAATTTAGATACTGGTGAACTTTTAAGGAAAAAATAGATGATCTTTTATATAGGCTAAATCATAGGCATTTATAGGGGTTGAATTGATACCTTGGACTTGCCATAGTCCAGATTCTCTAATTTTTTTAACTGGACTTTTTAGACCAAGCCAATTTTGGCTTGGTTTTATTTTTGCGTAGGCAAAACTTGCTATTAGGGCGGTTTCAAGATAAAGACGGTATTCTTTATCTACTACTTCGATTAAAGAAAAACTAAAAGTTCTTTGAATGATTGAAGTGATTTCTTTTTCAAGAAGAATCTCTTTGTCTAAAATGCGATATGGAAGATTGAGTGCGCGTATTTTTCTTGTGGTATTATTTCTGCCCCAAGTTTCCAAATAGGGGTCATTTTTATCAAAAAGTAAAGCCCTGCCTAAGTTAGTTCTAAAAATACTGCGATCTTTATTTTCTATCTCATAGTGTTGTTTTAGTCTTGCTGATAGCAAGTCAATACCAGTGTGGGTCCCAACTCTCACTACGCGATTGATATGATTCACATTTTCTCCTTTTTCAAAGAGGAGGTAAATGCCGTTTTTTGGTGTTGATTCAAGGCTGTCTTGGTATTTAAATACTTTGGCTTGGTTGATCAAATCCAGTAAATCCTTTTTCTGGTTTGAATTATCATCACTAAAAGATTGGGTGAGATATTCTTTTTGTTTTTTTGAATCCAATTCTCTTGGGTTAAAATAAGCGTTTTTAACTTGTGTGTGTATTTTTTTCCACAGTTCTCTTGATGTGAAACAATACAAATAATCGTGGTCAAAATCAATAATAGTATTTATTTTGAGGAAATTTTTAACATTTGTTTCTTGTCTTGTTGAGTTAATTATTTGATGTTTATCGTCAAGAAGAAGCTTGGTTTGTGTCTCATAGTAGAAGATTTGTTTGAATTCTAAAGATTTTATAATTTGATAAAGATCTTTGTAATGTTCATGATGGGATATATCGGGCTTGAGTTCATCGATTTCTATAATGGCGAATCTATTTTTATTTGTTTCTACCATAATTTTATTCTCCTTCTCAGTGTGATTATTTTAACATGCAATCCATTAATTTTAGAGTATAAGTTTATAATATTTCTGAGTTTTTTGATATAATATATGTGGATAAAGAAGCGGCTTGTCTCCCCCTAAAAAGACTTGCCGTTTACTTTATCTATAATTAAAAGTATTCCATATAAAAAAGGGTCCCATCATGTGATGAGACCCTTTTTAAACTTTCTAAGCAATTGATGCGTCAAATATGGCTTGAATGCTGCTATTAAGCATTGAATCAAAATCTTCTTCGCTTTGTTTCGCATTTAAACCTTCACTGAGTGCTCTTGAGAAGGAGGCAATTGCGCCATGGTTTTCTTTTAAGAGTTCATTCGCGTGTTCGCGTGAGTGGCCTCCTGATAAGAATACCAGTCTTAGGACTCGATCATCTTCAATTAAATCTTTATAGAAATCTGCTCTTTCAGGGGGTGTAAGTTTAAGCATTACACGCTGTCCTTCTTGGAGTTGATCCAGTTGAATCAGGATTTCTTTTTTGAGTTTACTTTCAATTTCTTCTTTATTTTCTGAATGAATGTCTACTTCTGGTTCAATAATCGGCATTAAATCGTTTTCTAAAATTATTTTCCCAATGTCGAATTGTTGTTTTACTATGTCGCGGATGCCTTCTTCGTTATTTTCATATATGACGGATCTCATTTTTGTACCAAAAATATTTCTATCGTTGGCTGCTTCTAGTATGCTGTTAAGATCCGTTATTTCTTTCATGAGCTTAACGCCATTATGTTGTTCAGCTAAACCTTTATCAATTTTTAGGAAGGGTACTATTTTTTTTACATCCCAAAGATAGTCGGCTGTAAGCAATGATTCTATGCTTGAGTACATTGTGGCTTCGAACAGTATGGCACCTAAAATTCTGTCGTTTTTAAAGGACGGACTTGTAATGATTCGAGTTCTCATTTCGTGAACTTTTTCAAACATTTCCGTTTCACCATGGTATTCTGATTCCAAAACGCCATAGCTTGCGAGTGCTTTGGGTGTGCTACCACCACTTTGGTCTAGAGCTGCAATAAAACCTTGACCATTTTTCATAACTTGATATTGTTCTTTGTTCATAGTTAACACTCCTTTTCTTATTATATTATAACGCTAATCACAGTTTCTTGCATTAAATGTAATTAATGATGAGTGGGATAAGGACTAAGAAACTATCCTTATATATAGGACTTAAAATAATCTGATTTTTGTTCTATAAGACTTCTTGAATAATTTATGAAAAAATGACTTGATATTACTTGACATGAGTGGTGGATATGCTATTATAAGTAGGCTTATGATTTAACGTGGGTTTCCTGAGGGAGACCTAAATAATGTCAGGGTCGTGGCACGCTTGGAAGTGTGTGCACGTAGTAATAAACAAATAGAAAAAGGAAGGAGATTATCAATGCCTACAATTAATCAATTAATTAATAATGGTCGTGATCGTCGAGTATACAAATCGAAGTCACCTGCATTGGGTCGTAGTTTGAATACAATCAAACGCCAAACATCAAAAGTAAATAGTCCGCAAAAACGTGGAGTATGTACTCGTGTTGGAACAATGACTCCTAAAAAACCTAACTCAGCGTTACGTAAATATGCACGTGTTCGTTTGAGTAATGGAATGGAAGTTACCGCTTATATCCCAGGAATTGGACATAACTTGCAAGAGCATAGTGTTGTTTTAATTCGCGGAGGTCGTGTTAAAGACTTACCTGGAGTTCGTTACCACATTGTTCGTGGAGCAATGGACTGTGCTGGAGTGACTAACCGTCGCCAAAGCCGTTCATTATATGGAACAAAAATGCCTAAAGAGCAAGATTAATCATCACATGAGAGGAAGTGAATTAAATGCCTAGAAAAGGACATGTTGCAAAGCGTGACGTCGTTGCTGATCCGATTTACAATTCAAAATTAGTAACTCGTTTAATTAACAGAATCATGATTGATGGTAAAAAAGGTTTAGCACAATCAATTCTGTACAATGCATTTGCAATAATCGAAGAAAAAACAGATCGTCAACCAATGGAGGTTTTCGAACAAGCACTAGATAACATTCTACCGTTACTAGAACTTAAGTCTCGCCGAGTCGGTGGGTCAAATATCCAAATTCCAGTTGAAGTAACTCAAGAGCGCCGTTTGGCACTGGGTCTTCGTTGGGTTGTTCAGTACTCACGTTCACGTGGAGAAAAAACAATGGAAGAAAGATTAGCTGCTGAAATCATGGATGCTGCAAACGGCACCGGTGGATCAGTTAAGAAACGCGATGACGTGCATAAAATGGCTGAAGCCAACAAAGCATTCGCTCATTACCGTTGGTAAGATTTTATTTACCTATTTAACAAGAGAAGGGAGTGTATTAAAATATGTCACGTAAATTTACATTAGACAAGATGCGTAATATTGGTATTATGGCTCACATTGATGCTGGTAAAACCACTACTACAGAACGTATTCTTTATTATACTGGCCGTACTCATAAAATTGGGGAAACTCATGATGGGGCTGCTACTATGGACTGGATGGCGCAAGAGCAAGAACGTGGAATCACGATTACTTCTGCTGCGACAACTGCTGCATGGAACGGCGTTCAAATTAACATTATTGATACTCCTGGTCACGTTGACTTTACCGTTGAGGTAGAGCGTTCACTTCGTGTTCTTGATGGTGCGGTTACTGTACTGGATGCTAAATCCGGTGTAGAACCACAAACTGAAACAGTTTGGCGTCAAGCAACAAAGTATAATGTGCCTCGTGTTGTCTTTATTAATAAGATGGACGCAATTGGTGCTGACTTCTTCATGGCTGCTCAAACTATCGTTGATCGTTTGGGTGCTAAATCTGCAATCATTCAATTGCCAATTGGCGCTGAAGATGATTTCAATGGTTTAATTGATATTGTTGAACAAAAAGCTCACATCTTCGTTGATGTGTCTGAAAAACATGATGATATCGTTGAAGTTCCAGAAGAATTCAAAGCTCAAGTTGCTGAATACCGCGAAAAACTATTCGATACTCTTTCAGATTTCGATGAAGATTTCATGATGTTGGTCTTAGAAGGTATCGAACCGACTGTAGATCAAATTAAATCAGCAATGCGTAAAGCCGTAATCACTGGGGAATTCTTCCCTGTTATGTGTGGTGCAGCTTACAAGAATAAAGGTGTAATCGCCATGTTGGATGCAGTTATTGAATACTTGCCTTCACCAATGGATATTAAACCAGTCCAAGGTTTACTGCCTTCAGGACAACCTGCAACCCGTAAAGCAGATGACAATGAACCATTTAGTGCATTGGCATTTAAAGTTGCTACTGACCCATTTGTAGGTCGTTTAACTTACTTCAGAGTTTACTCTGGTACTGCTACTTCAGGTTCAGGTGTTTACAACTCAGTTAAACAAAAACGTGAACGCTTCGGTCGTATCATGCAAATGCATGCTAACCACCGTGAAGAAATCGATTCAGTTTATGCTGGTGAAATCGCCGCTGCAGTTGGTCTTAAAGTAACGGGTACAGGTGATACATTGTGTGATGAGAAACATGAAATTGTTCTTGAATCAATGAATTTCCCAGAACCAGTTATCAACGTTGCGGTTGAACCTAAAACAAAGGGTGACCAAGACAAAATGGGATTGGCTTTAGCTAAATTAGCTGAAGAAGATCCAACTTTCAAAACTTTTACTGATGAAGAAACTGGACAAACAATCATTGCGGGAATGGGTGAACTTCACTTAGATATCCTGGTTGATCGTATGAAACGTGAATTCAAGGTTGAAGCTAACGTTGGAGCCCCACAAGTTGCTTACCGTGAAACGATTCGTGGTACTGCAGAGTGTGAAGGTAAATTCATTAGACAATCTGGTGGACGTGGACAATTTGGACACGTTTGGATCAAATTTGAACCAAACCCAGGAAAAGGATTTGAATTTGTTGATAAAATTGTTGGTGGAACAGTTCCTCGTGAATTTATTAAACCGACACAAGAAGGTCTTACAGACGCAATTCAAAATGGTTTAGTTGCTGGTTATCCTGCAATTGATATCAAAGCGACTTTATTCGACGGATCATATCATGATGTTGACTCGAGTGAAATGGCTTATAAGATTGCTGCAAGTATGGCATTCAAAGAGGCAGCTAAGAAATGTGACCCTGTCATCCTAGAACCAATCATGGACGTTGAAATTACAGCGCCTGCTGAATATTTAGGATCAGTCATGGGAGATATCTCTGGCCGTCGTGGACAAATCCGTGACCAAGTTGAGCGTAATAACGCTGTAACAGTTAAAGCATTTGTTCCATTATCAAACATGTCAGGTTATACAACTGACTTGCGTTCATTCACTCAAGGTCGCGGATCATCTTCAATGCAATTTGATCACTACGCAGAAGTACCTAAGAGTATTGCGGAAACTATTTCCAAGAAGAAGACACGCTAATTAATTTATTAGTATTGATTTAAAAATTCATTTGTCCTAAAATAGAGATGAATGCGCAATATTAACACATAGGAGGAAATTGCAAAATGTCAAAACAAAAATTTGATCGTTCTAAACCGCACGTTAACGTTGGTACATTAGGTCACGTTGACCACGGTAAAACAACATTAACAGCTGCTATTACTACAGTATTAGCTAAAAAATCAGGTGGTAAGGCTTCAGGTTATGCTGAAATCGATAAAGCACCAGAAGAAAAAGAACGTGGAATCACAATCTCAACATCACATGTTGAATATGAAACTGATGCACGTCACTATGCTCACGTTGACTGCCCAGGTCACGCGGACTACGTAAAAAATATGATTACTGGTGCTGCTCAAATGGACGGTGCTATCTTAGTTGTTTCAGCTACAGATGGTCCAATGCCACAAACTCGCGAGCACATCTTGCTTGCAAAACAATTAGGAGTTCCATACTTTGTTGTATTCTTGAACAAATGTGACATGGTTGATGACGAAGAGTTAATCGATCTTGTTGAAATGGAAGTTCGTGAAGCACTATCAGACAACGGTTACGATGGCGACAACTGCCCAGTAATCCGTGGTTCAGCTCTAAAAGCACTTGAAGGTGTTCCAGAATACGAAGAAAAAATCACTGAATTGATGGACGCTATTGATAATAACGTACCTGATCCAGTTCGTGAAATTGAAAAACCATTCTTAATGTCAGTTGAAGACGTATTTACAATCTCAGGTCGTGGTACAGTTGCTACCGGACGTGTTGAACGTGGACAACTAAAAATTAACGAAGAAGTTGAAATTGTTGGGATCCGTCCTACAACGAAATCAGTTATTACTGGTATCGAAATGTTCCACAAAATGTTAGATTCAGCTATGGCTGGGGATAACGTTGGTGCGCTTCTACGTGGAGTTTCACGTGATGACATCGAACGTGGTCAAGTAATCGCTAAACCAGGTACTGTTAAACCTCACCAAAAATTCAAAGCACAAGTTTATATCTTGAGCAAAGAAGAGGGTGGCCGTCATACGCCATTTGTTGACAAATACCGTCCACAGTTCTACTTCCGTACAACTGACGTAACAGGAACAATCTTGCTTCCTGAAGGCGTTGACATGGTTATGCCTGGCGACAACATCGAAATGGAAGTTGAATTAATCAACCCAATCGCTGTTGAAAATGGTACAACATTCTCAATTCGTGAGGGTGGCCGTACTGTTGGTGCTGGTAACGTTACAGAAATCATTAAATAATCTAATTATTATAAGGTTCAACACTTCGGTGTTGACCTTTTTTTTTAAAAAATTCAACTTTTTCATAAAAAAAGCACCTATTAGAGGTGCTGATTTGGTAAATATATTTTTTGATACACATTATATATGTCTTGATGGGTGATGTAATCTGCTATTTTAATATACGGGGTATCATCAAGATTGATTTTATCTGGATTATTTGTGGTTGTTATAACTAAATCGTAATTTTCATTTTTAGAGTATGTCTCGAAATTGTGGATAGAGAAACTCTTTTTTAAAGCGAGTATTATAGAATCAACGTGTGCTTTTCCTATGTCAGAGTAAACACCAATATTATAAACTTTATATTCTCTTAAACTTGTTATGTTTGTGTAGATATGAAATAAGAGCTCGCTTTTATAAATTTCTAGGTCGATATTTTGATCTTTTAATCCACTTAAGGCGAGTTCAAATACTTTAATCATATATGGGTTTTCTGATGAGAATGATTTATAAAAGTAATCATACCGGTTCAAGAAATTATCCATTCTTTTAGGTGCTGATTGTTGCTTAAGGGAAGCAATTACAAAAATATCCAGCAAATGACCAAATTGTTCCTCTGATATCTTAATTTTAAATTTGTCTATATAGGGAACAAAAAAATTGTAATATGTTTCTTGTAGCTTCAACATCTTAATTTTTATTTTTTCTCTTGTGTTACCTTGCCCCAATATGACGTTTTCTTGGGTCATAATTGTTTTTTGTACCTTAGTCAGTTGTAAGAGTTCTCTTAATTGAATCTGTGGTACAAAATTGGTGAATTCTCCGATAAATTGATTAAAATCATCCATTTCAGATTCACTTAGTTCTGGTAAGAAGTGCTCGTGATCACTAACTTTAATCAATTCTGACATAAAAACTATTAAAATCGAGCGATTCTCTGCTTCTATATAGTAACCTTTTTTGTATTTATCATACTTTATACACAAATTATGATTAATTAAGTGGTCATTTGCTCCTTTAACTTGCGCTCTAAGGTGAGAATCGCTGTAATTGAGCTTCAAACTGTAGTTATTCATGTCCAGATAGGGGTGAAAGAAGATGTTTATGATGAGTTTTACCCTTATTTCGTCATGGAATAGATTTCTTTTCATATGCATCAGGTCATAAACGCTTGTTTTTTTACTTCTTACCTTATTTTTAATGAGGTCTAAGTCTAAGTACTCATTCCAATTATCTTTGAGGTATTGTATGTCGTCATAAACTGTTTTATTACTACAAGCATTCATCTCTTGTAGGTCTTTAAGTAGAATGTATTCGTGATTATTGATGAGCTTTTCTGCAATTTGTAGGGCTCTGATACTTTTAAAGCTCAAAAAATCTTTCATAATAATTCCCCCCTGTATATTAATATTATATCACAGGCATGCCATACAAAAGCTGATTGCAATTCTCATATATCTTGCTTAAATAGGGGGTTTAAGGTCTGTTCTAAAAGAATTTAAATATTATCATCAAAAGGGTTGAAATGTGGCATAGATAGTGTATAATATTCAAGCGACTGCGAAGAAGTGCAAG
>CBDUDQ010000034.1:0-12840 GCA_965365985.1 uncultured Erysipelothrix sp.
AACCAGCACGGACACTTAATCACAAAAGACAAACTTGGCAACGAAAAAATCATCCAAGCAGGAGAAATTCATGATCACAACTAAAGACATTACAAAATCAGCCATCTTCGTAGGACTTATATCCATCGCAGCACAAATAACAATTCCACTGCCATATGTCCCCTTCACACTTCAAGTATTTGCACTATCACTCAGCGCATACTTACTCACACAAAAACAAATACTCCTAACGCTCACTGTATACATCGTTCTAGGAGTCGTAGGATTCCCAATCTTCGCCGGACTTTCATCCGGACTGATGAAACCCACAGTTGGATTCATCCTTGGATTCTTACCCTTCACCTTATTATTAAAGAAATCAAAAATACTGGCACTATCCGTTCTATATATTATTGGACTGAGTGGACTGACATTGTATTTCTATTATGTTTTAAATATCAACATGCCAGTTCAAAAAATCATCTTTACATACGGAATCATCTTCATTCCAACAGACCTCATCGCAATATTTCTTGCTGAATTAACAGCAAAAAGACGCTTTAACTAAGCGTCTTTTTTTATGTCCTTAAGCAATCTCAATCCATTAAAGATAACCACTAAAGTTGAACCCTCATGAACAATGATACCCAAAGGTAAATTCATCTTTCCAAGAATGTTCAAAATCAATAAGATCAACACAACTGACATTGAGAAGAATATATTTTGCCAAACAACACGGTCCAACTTCTTGGAAACACGATGCGCATACTCCAATTGTCTTAAATCATTTTGCATAAGGATTGCATCCGAAACATCAATAGCAATGTCAGAACCATCACCCATAGCAATCCCAATGTCTGCCCTCACCAATGCAGGCGCATCATTTACCCCATCACCCAACATCAAAACCATGCCATGTTCGATTTGTAAAGCACTCACCACATTCACTTTATCTTCAGGCAATACATTTCCCATAACAGAATCCATTCCAATTTGTTTGGCAATGGCTTTTCCTGTAATCTCAGCATCACCCGTTATCATGCTTGTATGGATGTTCTGTGATTTCAAATAGGAGACCAGATGTATGGCATGCTCATTGGGTAAATCCATCATCGCAATGATCATCAAAACACGATCATCTTTAGAAACCAAAACAACCGTCTTGCCTTCTTTGGAAAATTGAGCGATCTTATCCAATATTAATTCATCCACTACATCAAAACTCTCCGGTTTACCAATACGATAAGAATGCGATTGATACTCAGCACGCAAACCCACACCAATCTTATTCTCAACTGATAAATCCAAATCATTCAGCGCAGTAAAATGATTTAAGATGGCATCTGCCAATGGATGGTTTGCCTTTTTTTCCATGGACACCACAACATCAATCAAGGCATCATCCTGTCCAAATATTTCAACATCGCTTACTGTAGGTTTACCCATTGTAAGTGTTCCTGTTTTATCAAACGCTACTGCCTTAATCTGAGCAAGATTTGATAAATAAGAACCCCCTTTAAATAAGACGCCTTTTTTAGCGAGATTAGAAATTGCTGATAAACTAGCAGGCACAGCACTTGCCGCCAAAGCACACGGAGACGCCACCGTTAAGAAGACCATACCCTTGTAGAAACTTTCCATCCAAGTCCAAGAAAAAATGAATGGACCCATCAATATAAAAATAGGAACCGCAATCAAAACCAAATTAACATACTTTGGTTCCAAGCGTTTTAGGGTCGTGGCAGTCTCACTCATATTAGATTGACTTTGATTCACCAGTGCAATAACCTTGGCGAATACAGTCTCATCCGAGCGCTTGGTGACCTCCATGACAAAACTACTGTTTCCATTCAAGGTGGCCCCATAAACAAGGTCCCCTATCGTTTTCTCTTTAGCAATGCTCTCTCCCGTAATGGAAGACTCATCAATCACAGCTGAACCCGAAACAATGATGCCATCACTCGCAATTTGATCGCCATTTAAAACTTGTAGGCGGTCCCCAATTTCCAGCACTGAAACATCAACACTCTCATAAGATCCATCAGATTGAATCAAACGAGCCGTGCTGGGATTCATGTCCAATAGATTAATGATTTCTTTGCGACTTTTACCTTCAGCATAATCTTCTAAGAAGTGTGCACCGGCAAAAATAATTATCAAAAGAGCGCCCTCACCAAAATCACCAATCAACATGGCTCCAAAAGCAGCCAAAGTCATTAAAATGTGAACATTGGGAGTAAGTTTACCCAAAACGCGCGTTTTAATGAAGGTGTCCTTTACTCCAGAAACAATAATATGATATCCCGCACTGAGCATAGAAAAAACTAAAAGAGCATTCTTTAATAAAACATTATTTTTAATTAAAAAAGATAAAAGAAAAATACTCAAACCCAATATATACAATCCTTGAGCCAATTTTTCATTCCCATGATCATGAGAGCAAGATTCTGCGTGTTTGTGTTCTGACATATGACCCTCCTTATATGAGTGGTTGTTCATATAACCATTATAGAACATCAAAAAAGAAATACAAGCAGAAAAAAAGAATCCGACTCAGGATCCTTTGCTTGCACTCATTTGTAATCGTTCAATAGTTTTAAAAGCCATATCAGCGATTTCAGGTCCTTTCAAAGAATAATCTTCAATCGGCTTCCCAAAATAAACATGGAATGTTTTATGATCACTCAAATATGATTCATGAATATACACAGGAACAATCGCTGTCTTTGCACGTTTCAACATAGAAAATAAACCTGTTTTAAATGGATTCATTTGAGGACCCCGGCTGCGCGTGCCTTCCGGAAACACAACTACTGAAGCTTTTTCTTCTTTTATATCAAGAACAGCACCTTTTAAAACCATCAATGAAGCCCGGTCATCATCACGATCTAAAGGATATGATTGAGACAATTTCATGAATTCTTTAAAGATAAAAGAATCAAACAATTCTTTCTTAGCAATAAAGCGAAATGGTTTTTTAAGACACGACAATAAAATGAAAATATCGTTATGAGATTGGTGATTGGAAACAAAAACACAGTTTTCCAAACCAAGATAATTCTCTTCTCCATGACACACAACATTTTTTCTTCGCATACTCAAGAAACGATCACCATATCTTTTTAATTCTTTCTGTTTGTCCAAATCATTACCAAACTTTAAAAACCACTTGGCCCTAAGCATATAATAAGGTAGAGCCAAGAATGTTAAAAACATCAAGAATTTACTCATAATAATACCACCACAAAAAGATAGTCCCCATCATGAGAAATACTAAACTGACCCAAGTTACTGATAGGCGCCCCATATTCATCACGAAGAATCTCAATATCCAGAAAATCAATCAACCCAATCCCTTTACCCAGAGCTTTAGAATAAGCTTCCTTACAAGCAAATCGACCCGCAAGAAATTCCAATCTCAAACGATCATGAGTGATTGTGTTATAAAGTGACTTCTCACGATCTGTAAGAACTTTATCTATAAATTTTTGATCGTTTACTTTATCTTTAAATCGAGGCATAAAAACCAAATCAGTCCCCAATCGCAAATTTGATTTCTCCACTTGCACACACCTCATCCCCTACCAAGGCCACTGCTTTCGCTACACCAATGGGTCCTTTTATTTTGAGTAAGTCTACTTTTAAAGTTATAACATCACCCGGAATGACTTGACGTTTAAAACGCATTTTATCGATTCCGACAAAAAATGCGATTTTACCTTTGAATTCAGGTTTGCTTAAAAGAACGATTGCGCCTGCCTGAGCTAAAGCCTCGACAATAAGAACCCCAGGCATCACATGTTTCTGTGGGAAATGACCCAAGAAATGAGATTCATTGGCACTGACTGCTTTAATGGCAACGATACTGTTTTCATCCATTTCTAGAACTTGGTCTACCAGCAAAAATGGAAAACGATGAGGAATAATTTCCTGTATTTGATTTGAGTTTAAGATCATAATTTTATCCTACTTTCTTAAATATGAGAACCGCGTTATGGCCCCCAAAGCCAAGACTGGTGCTCATGGCAACAGACACATCTCTTTTTTTAGATACATTGGGCGTATAATCTAAATCACACTCAGGATCCGCAGTATCCAAGTTAATGGTTGGAGGAATGACACCATTGATGATGGTTTCAATACTCAAGACAGCCTCAATACCCCCTGTGCCACCCAGAGCATGACCATGCATGCTCTTAGTAGAAGAAATGGACACTTTATAGGCATCCTCCCCAAAGACTTCCTTGATGGCTTTGGTTTCAAACTTGTCATTTAAAGGTGTGCTCGTACCGTGTGCATTGATATATGAAACATCCCCTGCCTTAAGTCCCGCATCCACCAATGATTTTTGAATTGCTTTAACAGCCCCCACACCACTTGGGGCAGTAATATGATAAGCATCACAAGTAGAACCATAACCCACCACTTCAGCATAAATTTTAGCACCTCTGTTAGTGGCATGTTCATACTCTTCAAGAATTAATATTCCAGCACCTTCGCCCAAAACAAAACCATCGCGGTTTAAATCAAAAGGTCTTGACGCTTTTTTAGGATCAGGATTCGTAGACAAAGCCGTTAAAGCATTGAATCCTGCTAAAGTATAAGGAGATAAACCAGCCTCACTTCCCCCAGCAACCATTGCTTTTGCTTCACCATACTGAATGAGTCTAAACGCATCACCAATGGCATGAGTCCCAGCTGCACAAGCAGTCGTTACTGTTGAACAGTGATTTTGAGCATTCAGTGCTATGGCAACATTACCCGCAGCCATATTTGGAATGATCATTGGAATAAACATGGGTGGTATTTTTGAATAGCCTTTTTCAAAACTGGTTTTAAGGTCTTTGGCAAATGTTTGCATGCCCCCCATTCCCGTTCCAATTAATACCCCAATATCATCAGGTGAAATATGACCTTCCAGTCCTGAATCACTGAAAGCTTCTTTTGAAGCATAAACGGCATATTGAGAAAATAAATCTTGTCTGCGCGCATCCCGCTTAGATATGTGTTTTAAAGCATCAAATCCTTGAACTTGAGCACCAATCTTAACTTTCAAATCAGATACATCAAAAGATGTGATGGTTTCAATTGCATTCATGCCTGATATGGCATTTTGATAAGCCAAATCAACATCACAGCCCAGGGGAGAAACAATCCCCATACCTGTTACTACAACACGTTTTTTCATAACATTACCATCCCGCCATCAACATTCAGCGTTTGACCACTGATATACGTTGAATTTTCACTTAATAAGAATGATGTGGCATGGGCCACATCTTGAACTGTTCCCGTTCTGTTTAAAGGAACATTTTTAAGATACTCTGTTAAATCTAAATCACTCGTCATTTCAGTTTCAATAAACCCAGGCGCAACACAATTACAACGAATGTTTCGAGCCCCAAATTCTTTGGCAATACTCTTATTAAAAGCAATCATGCCCCCTTTACTGGCCGCATAATTGGCTTGACCGATATTTCCCATTTGACCAATCACAGAGGCTATGTTGACAATCGATCCACTGCGTTTTCTAAGCATTCCTTTGGAAACCGCTTTAACCCAGTTGAAGGTTGCGACTAAATTAACACTCAAAACCGAAGTGAAATCATCTTCGCTCATGCGCATCAACAAGTTATCCTTAACGATCCCTGCATTATTGACCAAGCCATAAATGGCCTTGTGCTCATCGATCACTGTTTTAACAAAAGATTGAACGGCTTCAAAATCAGTACCATCCACTTGAAAGAGTTGAAATGATTCTGATCGAATACTATCCAAATACTCTTGAGAGTACGCACTGACATGCGTTCCCAAAACATGATAGCCATCCAAAACTAATTGTTTGGCGATGCCAAGACCAATTCCTTTAGTAGCCCCTGTAACGATTACTATTTGTTTTTCCATAATTCAATTCCTTCCACATCGTAAATATTGGTAATCAATGCATTTTTGTCAATTTCTTTAACGAACTTTGAAATAGAACCTTTTGGTCCAATCTCAACAAATTCACTTACACCACTATCCAACATTAACTTGATACTTTCGTACATCCGTGTCATTTCAGATATTTGTCGTGCCAAAGTATCAGCAAAACCGGTAGTTTGAATTTCAGCATTAATATTATTAATAAAATTAAGAGTCGGCTCAGAATAACTAAGATTTTCTAAAACAACCCGCAATTCTTTAGATGCTTCATTCATTAAATACATGTGAGAAACAGAAGACATCTTTAGTACAATTGCCAAACGAATTCCACGATTCTTTAACAAGACTTTAGAATCTTCAATGGCCTTTGAAGTCCCTCCCACCACAATTTGGGATGGGGTATTATAATTACATATGGCAAGATCCAATCCAATTATGGCCTTCTCGACCGTTTCAAAGTCCGTTTTCAACAAAGCCATCATTCCAGTTTCACCTGGAGTGAAGGCGGACTGCATGATTTTCGCACGCGCTTGTACTGTCTTAAGTGCATCTTCAAAATTTAAAACACCGGCATAGACAAGGGCCGAATACTCACCCAAAGATAGACCTGCGACATAATCTGCTTTAATGCTTAAAACTTCACTTAAAACATAATTCAATACAAAAACAGCAGGTTGTGTGTACTGCGTTTCGTTGAGCTTCTCTTCACTCAAATTTAGTACATCATAACCAAGAATCAATTCTGCTTGGAAATAAATTTCTTTTGCTTGTGGGTATTTCTTAACTAAATCCTGTCCCATATAGAGAAATTGCTGGCCTTGGCCAGCAAATAGAATCCCTAATGTCATGATTGTTTGGCTTCAACGTAAGTGATGATATCAGCAACCGTTAAAAGATTTAAAATATCTTCTGTTGGCACTTCAACATCAAATTCTTCCTCTAATTCCATTACAATTTCCATAACAGCAATTGAGTCTGCACCCAAATCATCGATAATTTTTGCGTCTTCATTAATTTCGCTTGCTTCTAAATCCAGAATTTCAGCGACAATTCCTTTAATTTTTTCATTCATTTTATATGTCCTCCGTTTTACTTTGACCATCAAACTATATCAAATTATTAAAAATAAATCAATAAGCCCACTCTATTAAACTGCTGGCATAAGTCAAACCACCGCCAAAAGCAACCAAGACAAGGCGATGGCCTTTCTTGATTTTATTATTTCTTACCAGTTCATCCAATAATATGGGAATTGAACCCGCAGATGTGTTTCCATACTTTTCTAAATTCATTGGAAATTTTTCTATATCTAACTTCAGGCTCTTTGCCGCAAACTCAATGATTCGCTGGTTGGCTTGATGTGAGATTATATAGTCGATTTCAGATAATTCTTCTTTAGTCACGACACTCAGAATGCTTTCTTTCATGACTTTGATGGCGAACTTAAAGACCTCAGCACCCTTCATTGAGAAAAACGAGTCCACTTCAGGAACACGATCAACAAAATCATTTCCATGATCACTCATGCTGGTGAGTTTAATCAGTTCATCATGATCATCATCACCATACAAGACAGTCTTAAGAATCCCTGCAGACTCACTGGCTTCCAAAACAACGGCACCCGCACCATCACCAAATAATATGGCCGTGCCACGATCCGTAAAATCCAAAGTTCTTGAAGTGAAATCACTTCCAATCAAAAGAATTCTTTGATATTTTCCTGTTTGAATAAAGGCGTCCGCAACTTCTAATCCATAGATAAAGCCACTGCAAGCCGCATTCAAATCAAAACATGGAATATTTCTCTTAATTTTTAAATCACGTTTCACACAGCTTGCGGTTGTTGGAACAAAACTATCAGGTGTGTACGTACAAACAATGATGCAATCAATGGTTTCTAAGTCGACATCACATTTATGAGCTGCTTCAATACACATATGTAAGTTGGATTGGGATTCATAACGGCGTTCAGAAATCCCTGTACGCTGTTTGATCCATTCATCATTGGTATCCATGATTTGAGACAAGTCATCATTGCTCACAATTGTATTGGGTACATATGACCCTGTCGCAACAATCCTACTTTTCATAGTCAACATCCCCCATGTTTCTGAATTTCATTTGTCTTTGTTTAACAATCGTTTTCACTCTCATTTTTGAATAAGCGTTGAGTTCATACAATAGGAAGTGATTTACTTGAGTCATGACTTCGTGAAAATCTTCAGCCAAACCATGGTCACCTTCTTCAATGACCCGGTCAATGATACCCAACTTTAATAGATGATTTGAAGTGATTTTCATATCATCAACAATGTCCTTGGCTTTACTGGCATCCTTATAAAGGATGCTGGCAAATCCCTCAGGAGATAATATCGAATAGATGGCATTTTCCATCATCCAAACTTGGTTGGCAAAGGCCAGGGCCAAAGCACCCCCACTGCCCGCTTCACCCAAAATAATTGAAATAATGGGAACTTTAAGTTGAGACATTTCAAATAAGTTTTCAGCGATCGCATTCCCTTGCCCTCGTGCTTCTGCACCAATTCCAGGGTACGCACCGGGTGTATCTATTAGAGTAATGATTGGACGCTTGAATTTTTCTGCTTGTTTCATTAAACGAAGTGCTTTTCGGTACCCTTCTGGATGAACCATGCCGTAATTACGAGACACATTATCTTCCATGTCTTTACCCTTAACAATACCGATCACAGTGACTGAGTGATTATGGAACTTGGCAACACCACCCACAATGGCCCCATCATCACCAAATCTTCGATCACCATGAAATTCAATGAAGTCAGTAAATAAAGCATTTATGACTTCGATGCTTGAGGGTCTGTCTTGAGATCGCGCCAGTAAGACCCGTTCCCATGATGTGAGTTTTGATTGATAATCCTTTTTTAACATCTGAATCGAAGTCTTGAGTGAACTCGTATCCAAACCTTGTTTTTCTAGCGCCTTAATTTCTTTTTCAAGATTCTTTATTTTTTTGTTCATAGTTTCACCTCATGTATTTCAAGGAGTTTTTCTAGTGTCTTTTTTAGCTTGTGCCGTTCAACGATTTTATCGATGAATCCCGCTTCCATAAGATACTCAGATCTTTGGAATCCTTCTGGTAAGTCTGCTTGAATGGTTTGTTTAATCACACGGGGTCCTGCAAAGGCTATAAGCGCTCCTGGTTCCGCCAAAATGATGTCTCCTAACATAGCAAAGGATGCGGTGACACCCCCCGTTGTTGGGTCACATAAGACAGATATAAATAGGCCGCCACTGGCATCAAATTTGGCAACTGCGGCACTGGTTTTTGCCATTTGCATTAAACTAACCATGCCTTCTTGCATTCGGGCACCGCCTGATGCAGCGAATATGATGATTGGTTTCTTTTGTTTGATGGCACGTTCAAATGAACGGGTCACTTTTTCCCCGACCACTGAACCCATTGAACCCATCATGAAACTTGGATCCATTAAAACAGCGATTACATCGTGCTCCCCAATCTTGGCTTCTCCACAAACGACCGCATCATGCATGCCAGTATAATCTAAAAGACCCTCTAACTTCTCTTTATATCCCGGGAAGTTAAGGGGGTCAACTGAGTTCATACGGTGGTGAAATACTTTAAATTCATCAAAGTGCAGGGAGGCGCGTGTTGCGACATGGATTCTGAAGTGATGAAAACAATGAGAACAAACCCAAGCATTTTTTTGGAGTTCGATCATCGGAAGCATCTCATCACAGATGGGACATTTTTCGTACATGCCATCTGGAACAGAGACCAACCCTTCCAAACTTTCGAATCCCTTAGACTGATTTACTTTTCTTTTTTTAGCTTCTAAATCTTTAAACATAAAATCACACTTCTTTCATGAGTTGTTTAACCAAAGATGTATTGTATTTATGATCTTGAAATGCTTCACTTAATAAGATTTCTAATTGGAAATCAACGTTATGGGCAATGCCATCAATGTCTATTTCTTCCAAGCAACGTATGGCCTTTTCCATTGCGCCATCACGGTTAATATCATAAACAATGAGCTTGGCAATCATAGAGTCATAGAATGGTAATATTTCATAGCCAGGATAAACGAAGCTGTCAATTCTAACCCCATTTCCCCCAGGAAAGTGAAGTCCAGTAATTTTCCCAGCACTGGGCATGAATCCACGACTTGGGTCTTCAGCATTAATTCTAATCTCAATGGCGTGGCCTTTTGCCACCAAATCTTCTTGCTTGAAAGAAATAACTTTCCCTTCAGCGATTTTTATTTGTTCTTTAACAATATCCACACCAGAAATGAGTTCACTGATGGGATGTTCTACTTGGATTCGTGTGTTCATTTCAATAAAATAGTAGTTTTCTTTTTCATCCATGATGAATTCAAAGGTCCCTGCCGATTCATATCCAATTTCCTCTCCTGCTTTAACACAGACATCGTATAAAGACTGTCTTGTTTTAGCTGACAAGTTCTCCACGGGTGCTTCTTCAATCATTTTTTGATTGTTTCTTTGAACCGAACATTCTCGCTCGAATACATGACGCACATTACCCAACGAATCTCCTAAAATTTGAACTTCAATGTGACGTGGATTCTCAACAAATCTTTCGATGTAGACATCCGGATTATTGAAGGCCATTTGGCCTTCATGGCGCGCGGCATCAAATGCTGTTTTCAAGTTTTCTTGTTCGTAACAGATGCGCATCCCTTTACCACCGCCACCTGCAGTGGCTTTGATTAATACAGGATAACCCATGGTTTCGCACAGTTCTAAAGCTTCTTCATAAGTATGAATCAAACCTTTTGATCCTGGAACAACGGGCACCCCTGCTTCGATCATGGTTTGTCTTGCCTGAACTTTGTCTCCCATCAGTTCAATGATTTCAGAACTGGGGCCGATAAACTTAATACCAAGTTGTTCACATTTTCTGGCAAACCCTGCATTCTCAGAGAGGAAACCAAAACCAGGATGAATGGCCTGAGCTTGTGTATTGATCGCTGCTTGAAGAATGGCTTCTTGATTGAGATATGAATTTTTAAGTCTGTGGTCTCCGATACAAATGGCTTCGTCTGCCAACATCACATGAAGTGAGGCGTGGTCAACACTTGCGTAAACGGCAACAGTTTGAATATTGAGCTCTCGACAAGCACGAATGATTCTTACCGCAATTTCTCCGCGATTGGCAATTAAGACTTTTTGGATCATCGACATTATTCAAAAACCAAAATGTCTTGATTGTAGCTGATGGCATCCCCATCTTTTAAGGGCAATGATTGGACGATTCCCGATTGATCAGATTTAATTTCGTTCATGACTTTCATCGCTTCTATGATACAAAGGACATCACCGACTTTAATTGAGTCGCCCACTTTAACGAACTTGTCTGCATCAGGACTTGGTTTATCATAGTAAACACCAACTAGGGGTGATTTTACGCTTGAGACTTGTTTTTCTTCTTTTAGTGTTTCCGTAATTATTTGAGGGGTTTGAACCATAACAGGTCCACCTTTTTTTATTGTAATTTCAAAGTCTGCCTCTTTATAGCTGAGTTCACAGAGTTGTGATGCTTCGAGTATTTCGATGAGTTGTTTAATTTCTTTTGTTTTCATAAAGCCTCCTTGATGAGTGATAATCATAATAGTTTGATATTCAAAGCAAATCATAATATAATGAGTGTTGTAAGTCAATAAAGGAGACCCATCATCATGTCAATAAAAGCTAAAGTTCGCGATAATATCGCTTTAAACGCAGACCAATTGGGCTGTGAACAAAATGTACTCAATCAAATTAAAGCCGTTAAAAAACACAAGAAAATAACAGAAAAAAAATTAAACGTTCTCATCATAGGAGGCAGCTCAGGATACGGTCTTGCCAGTAGAATAGCCCTTGCCTTTGGAGCGGATGCATATACATACAATGTTTGCTTTGAAAGAGAGGCAAGAGGTAGAAATACAGCCTCAGCAGGATATTATAATAACCAAGCGTTTGAGAAGTTTGCCAAAGAAGATCATATTCCAAGTGATGAACTCAATGGAGATGCTTTTTCTTTCGAATCAAAAGAGACCGTGATTCAATCATTTCAAAAACAAAACAGAAAAATCGATCTCATCATCTATTCATTGGCAAGCGGTGTGAGGGTAGACCCCCTTACAGAAATTAAATATGTTTCGAGTTTAAAACCAATTGGCGAAACTTTCAAAGGTTTGTCAGTAGATATCATAAAAGAAACCCTTAAAGAGGAGGTTATTCCCCCTGCTAGTGATGAAGAAATCACAAATACCGTTAAAGTCATGGGTGGTGAAGACTATCTTTTATGGATTCAAGCCATCGATAAAGCGGGTTTGTTTAATGATCAAGCCAAAGCACTCACTTACACCTATGTGGGTTCAGAAATTACGTATCCAATTTATAAAAATGGAACCATAGGGCATGCAAAACGAGATCTTGAAGAAAAACAAAATGAAATTCAAAAAATCATGAATGAGTATAATGGTCAGTCTTATGTAAGTTCATCTAAAACTGTGGTGACCAAAGCATCAGTCTTCATTCCAACTGTGGCACTTTACGGGAGTGCCCTCTTTAAAGTCATGAAAGAAAATGGGACGCATGAATCAATCATTGAACACAAGATGAGATTATTCGAAGATTTTATTTATAACAAAGAAAATAAAGAGACTTTCATTCGTTTGGACGCCTTCGAATTGGATAAAGCAATACAAATAAAAGTAGAATCCTTGTTGAAAAAAGTAAAGAGAGATGAAGATTTAGCCTTAATAGACTTTGAATTCTTTAAAAAAGAGTTTATGAATCTCAGTGGATTTGAAGTCAATTTAGGAGATAATTAAACATTGCACAGTTTCACATGCTATTCACATATTCACTGTTTTAGTATGATATAGTATATTTATTCAGTTGGACTATCGTTGTTTACTTTCTCCTCAA
>CBDUDQ010000035.1:0-12106 GCA_965365985.1 uncultured Erysipelothrix sp.
ATCATAGCCATCATAATTTGGGGGTGAATGCCCTCTACACCATAAATTTGTTGAGATAAAACAACAGCAATTAAAGGAAATATTGTTGAAAAACCTACAAAATAAATGAGTAAGATTAAAACAGATTGTTTATTTGTAAAACGGAATCTTCCGTTATCAATATCTTTTGATCTAAACATATAACACCTCTTCACCATCCATATTAAATACACGATCAATACGACCGCCACCTAAACAGACTTCCCCATCATAGAAAACAGCTTCTTGACCTAAAGTTACTGATTTTACAGGCTCTAAAATTGTGACTTCAAGACGTGTTTCATCAATGAATCGAATGGACACTTTAACATCACTTTGACGGTATCTAAATTTGGCAGTAAGTTCTCTTGAAGTTTTTTCTTTTGAAAACCAGTTTAAATCAGCTACTTCTGCTTTAGAAGCAAATAACAAGGGATGATCCGCACCTTTACCCACAAAAATTGTATTGGAAGACAAGCTTTTTCCCACTACAAACCAAGGTCCCATATGACTTGAAATATCCAATCCGTGACGTTGTCCTATAGTATAGAACATTACCCCGTTATGTTTACCCAAAACTTGTTTGGTATCAATATCAATGATGTCACCTTCAATATCAGTTAAATAGTTATTTAAGAAATCTTTATATTCCCGTTCACCTATAAAACAAATTCCTGTCGAATCTTTTTTCGTTGCTACTGGAAGGTCCAGTGACAGTGCGATTTCTCTTACTTCAGTTTTTTCAAGAGAACCCAACGGAAAAATAACCCGGTCTAGTACATCAGGTCGAATTCTACTCAGGAAATAAGTCTGGTCTTTATTACGGTCAACGCCTCGTAACATTTGCCCATCTTTTGAGATTGCATAGTGACCTGTGGCCAAAGCATCAAATCCTTGATCATCCATAAAGTCAAAAAATGCATCAAACTTAACAAAACGATTACACAAAATGTCTGGGTTGGGTGTATGCCCTCTTTTTGTTTCTTCTAAAAAAAAGGAGAAAACATTATCCCAGTATTCCTTTACATAATCCACTCTTAGAAGTGGCAAACCTAAGTGTTGAGCTACTTTTAATGCATCATCATAATCAACTTCTTGTGAACAAAATTCATCATTTATGGTTGGATTACCTAAAATGTCATTGTTCGTTAAAGAGTCCCAATTACGCATAAAAGCGCAAGTAACATCATGCCCTTGCGATTTTAAGAGGTGTGCAGCTACAGCTGAATCCACACCTCCAGATAAACCTACTAAAATCTTCATATTTCATCAACTTTCATTATACGATTTCTGTATTTAATATTTTAGTGCTGTTACGCATTTCTGGCGGTAAAAAAGCATCAATTTCTTCGTCATCATACCCTACCAAAAAAGATTTTTCATTCATCATGATCGGTCTTTTTAAAACAGACGGATGACGCTGAACAAATATAATTAGATCTTTAATACTCAACTCATCAACATCCACTTGACTCTCTTGCATTACTTTAGAGCGTTTTGAGATGATATCGTCAGTACCGTTTTCACTTCGCATCAAAAGATGTTTTATCTCTTTTTCAGATAAGACAGATGTGAATATATTTTTTTCGATGAATTTTAAGTTTCTATCTTTAAGCCATTGTCTAACCTTACGGCATGAAGCACAACCAGGTGAAGAATATAGAATTATCATAATTGTACCTCCTATGTTCCTATTATACAGTCTTTGACTTTACTTTCATAGAGTAAAAGGTCAATTATTCAACCAATTCCAAGCCCATTTTGTTTTGAACGATTCTTAAAGTTTCCTGTGCTTGAGGTCGAACTTTAGATGCGCCAGAGCGTAATACTGATTCCATTACATTTGATTCAAGTATTTCGTTATATTTTTCTTGTATTAATTCAAGTTTTTCAACGACTGAATCAGCAACTTCTTTTTTGAACGCACCATATTGGTATCCTTCAAAATGATTTGCTGTGTCACTGATACTCATATCATTTAAAGATGCATAGATTGTTAATAGGTTAGAAACCCCCGGCTGATTTTCTGGATCATACTGAACAACATTAACCGAATCCGTTACAGCAGACATTATTTTCTTACGCGTCTTCTTTAAATCATCTTTTAAATAGATAACCCCTTTATTTCCTTCGTCATCAGATTTACTCATTTTCTTAAGCGGATCGCTTAAACTCATGATTCGAGCCCCTACCTTAGGAATTAAAGGTTCTGGCACTTTAAAGGTATCACCAAATCGATTGTTAAAGCGCAAAGCCAAATCTCTGCATAATTCAACGTGTTGTTTTTGATCTTCTCCCACAGGAACAACATCTGATTGATGAATCAAAATATCTGAAGCCATTAATGTAGGATAAGTATAAAATCCAGCTGTTAGAGATGTTTCGTTATCTTTTTTATCTTTAAATTGAGTTTGACGGTTCAATTCACCCATGGATGTCATGCATGACAATATAAAACCAAGTTGTGCAATTTCTGGGACATCTGATTGAAGAAATATATCTGTTTTATTTGGGTCTAAACCACATGCCAAATAAAATGCAAACGCATCTTGTAAATTAGTTTGGAGTTCTTGGGCATCAATCGGCATTGTAATACAGTGTAAATTTGCGATAAAAACTTTTAGATCGACATCATCCTGATATGTTACAAAAGGTTTTAAAGCCCCGATATAATTGCCTAAAGTTAATTGTCCTGATGGCTTGATGCCTGATAACATTACTTTTTTCATCTTTAACCTCTTTCTAGTAAAAAACACAGTTACCTGTGTTTTATTGACCCATAGATCGCATGATTTCGCGAATTTGCTTTTCTGAAGGTTTACGCCCCATTTGCATATACATTGCACGAATCATTTTTTCGTTGATTGGTGGGTTTTCTTTTAGTTGTTTTTCGAAAATTTTCTTTGTAACAAAGAAACTGATTGCGGCACCGATAAGGCCACCAACAATTAACGAAACAACACTAGGAACCCAGTTTGCTACTGCTAAAATTAACATATGTTTACACCATCCTTATTTACTTACTATATTTTAACCTTTTTATAATTGAAACACAAGCGCATAATAAAACCCAGAAGGTTGATACTATTCCCTGTAATTTACAGGTGGGTTATCTGACGTATGTTTTGGATCCTGTTAAACAGTATTCACGCAGCATACGAACATCGAAGTCCCTTATATCAAAGTGTTGGAAATATATGTGTTCCTTCTAGGTACATCTATTATATCACATTTATTATAGAGCGAAAGAAGTTTTGATTGATTGTTATGTTACCGTTTTCACAAGGCTTATTTACTCTTTTATTGGGGCTTGTTTATGATATACTATATAGGAAAAATGTGAGGTATAATTATGAAATTAAGTAAGAGTTTTTTCTATACAGTGCGAGAAGATGCCCGCGATGAAGATTCAACAAGTGGCAATCTTTTAGTTCGTGCTGGTTATGTCAAAAAATCATCCAGTGGCGTCTACATGTACATGCCTTTGGGATTTAAAGTACTCAGTAAAATTGAAAATATCATTCGCGAAGAAATGGATGGCATTGATTCTCAAGAAATGATGATGCCTACCCTCATTCAAGAAGATGTGTATGTGGCCTCTGGCCGTCGTGACATCATTGGATCTAACATGTTTTCACTCAAGGATCGATATCAAAAACCATACGTTCTTGGTCCTACGCATGAAGAATTGTTTGCTCAAGCAGCTAGCATGAAAATTAAATCATACAAAGACATGCCTTTTAGCTTATATCAATTTCAGACTAAATTTAGAGATGAAACAAGACCACGTTATGGTTTGATTCGTGTTCGTGAGTTTGTTATGAAAGACGCCTATACATTCGACTTGGATCTTGAAAGTGCAAACCACTCATATAATGATATGTTTGAAGCTTATAAGAGAATTTTTGATCGTCTACATTTAGACTATAGAATCGTTAAAGCGGATACTGGTATCATGGGAGGCCTTCCATCAGAAGAATTCCAAGCCATTTCATCTATTGGTGAAGATGTATTGGTCTTATCTGATGATAATTCTTTCTCATCAAATATCGAAGTAGCGCCTAACATGAATCGCATCCATGATGATGCTGATTTATTAGCAAAAGAAAAAGTACACACACCCAATGCTAAAACAATTGAAGAAGTTTCCAATTTTTTAGGTCAAGATGCTAAGAAATTTGTTAAAACACTCATCTATAAACTGGATGATAAGCTTGTGGCTGTATGTGTTCTTGGTGACCGTGATGTTAATGAAACTAAACTTGGTAAACTGTACAAAGCCACTGAAGTTGAGTTGGCAGACTTTGAGCTTGTGACTGAGGTTACAGGCGCTTCAGTAGGCTTTGCTGGACCCATTGGACTTAAGATTGATGTTCTTGTTGATTTCGAAATTGAAGGCCTACGTAACTTTATCATTGGCGCTAATGAAGATGACTATCATTTCATTAATACAAATTTTAGTGATTTTGAAGTCACTCAATTTGCAGATATTAGTAACGTTAAAGAAGGTGACCCTAATCCTGAAGGAGAAGGAAGTCTACACTTCACTAAAGGAATTGAAGTGGGAAATACTTTCAAACTTGGAACTGATTATTCAAAAGCAATGAATTTAGAGTACTTGGATCAAAACAACCAATTACAAGATGTTTTCATGGGTTCGTACGGTATTGGCATTGGTAGAACTTTAGCTGCATTGGTTGAACAAAACCATGATGATAAAGGAATAGTGTGGCCAATTAATTTAGCCCCTTACCCTGTCGCAATCGTTTTAATCAATTCTAAAAACGAAGTTCACCTTGAGTATGCAACAAATCTGTACAAAGAATTAAAATCTAAAGGGATTGATGTAATATTTGATGATCGAAAAGCCCGTCCTGGAGTTAAATTCAATGACATTGACTTGATTGGAATTCCACTCAGAATTACCATTGGTCGCGACTTGGATGAAGGACAATTAGAGTTTAAAGAGCGCTCTAAAGATGACAGTGTTAAAGTAAGTGTTGATGAAATTGTTGAACACATTCAATCATTTTTGTAGGATATAGAAAAACAAAGAGCTTGTTCCAAAATGGAATCAAGCTCTTTTTAATGTTTCGTCATATTGTCCTTGTTGCCACAGTGATATCTCTTCATCTTGAGCCCACACCATGTGTGTCTCAGAGACCATTTGAGTTTTAGCTGCATTATAGTCAAGTTGAAGTTTATCATATAGTAAACGGATGCGATTTCGTTCCTTTATAGGGTCTGGAAGTGGTATCGCCGAGAGCAATGACTGAGTATAAGGATGAATGGGATTTTCGTAGATGTCTTCTACAGTACCCATTTCTACAATATGCCCCAAATGCATTACGGCCACACGATCTGAAATACTTCTTACCATTGATAAGTCATGAGCGATAAACATATAAGTTAAATCATGTTTCTTTTGGAGTTTTTTCATCAGATTGATGACCTGCGCTTGAATTGAGACATCAAGGGCAGAAATAATCTCATCAGCAATGATGAATTTTGGTTCTAGAATTAATGATCTGGCAATCCCAATTCTTTGCCTTTGACCTCCAGAAAATTGATGGGGATAACGGTTTAAGAATGTACTGGATAAACCCACAGAATCCAATACAGACACCACCTTATCTTTTTTTTCTGCTTTAGTGTAGTTTGTATCATTAATATCCAAACCATAAGAAATTATGTCTAAAATTTTTTTTCTTGGGTTTAATGAAGCCATGGGATCTTGAAATATCATTTGCATATTATTTCTTAAATCCTTGAGCTCTTTCTTATTCATCTTATCTGATATGTTTTGGTTCATGAATTCAACTTCACCTTGGTAGTCATCATAAATTCTGATGATTGAACGCCCCAGTGTGCTTTTTCCAGAACCGGATTCACCAACAACAGAAAAAGTTTCACCTTTCATGATTTCAAAACTGACACCATCTACAGCTCTAACCGTAGTGTGTTTATCAATTTTAAAATATTGTTTTAAATTACTTACTTTAAGAATGACTTCTCTTTCGCTCATAGACCTGCCCCTTTCAAACGATTTTTAAGCACTTCTGGCATTTCTACATTGGGTGCTCTTGAATCCAATAACCACGACTTAACACGGTGTGTTTCAGAGACTTCGAACATGGGAGATTCTTGTTCAAAATCAATTTCCATAGCGTAGGCGGATCGATAAGCAAAAGCATCTCCAAGTGGTGGTGTGATGAGGTTCGGAGGGGTACCAGGAATAGAATATATTTCTGCGTTTTTATCATCGCTTAATACTGGGATGGATGACAAAAGACCCCATGTATAAGGATGTTTTGGGTTATAGAATACTTCGTCGCACAAGCCTTCTTCTACAATTTGACCCGCATACATGACCGCAACTCGGTCCGCGACGTTAGCGACTACACCCAAATCGTGCGTGATGAATATGATGGATATGCCGGTTTCTTTTTGAATTTTCTTTATTAAGTCTAATATTTGAGCTTGAATGGTTACGTCTAATGCCGTCGTTGGCTCATCCGCAATCAGTAAGTCTGGCTCACATGCAAGTGCTATGGCAATGACAACACGTTGGCGCATGCCACCACTGAGTTGGTGTGGGTACTGTTTGAATCTTTTTTCAGGAAGATCAATGCCCACATCTTCAAGAAGTTTGATTGCTTTTTCTTTTGCTTCCTTTTTATTTTTGACAAGTTTGTGCAATAACATGCCTTCCATCACTTGTTTACCAATATTCATCGTTGGATCCAATGATGTCATTGGGTCTTGAAATATAATGGCAATTTTTTTCCCTCTTATTTTTTGTTGGAATCCTTTTTCATCCAATTTTCCAAGATCGATGATTTCATCATCATTTCTAAAGTAAATGGTACCAGAATCCATTTTTCCGTTATCATCAATGAGTCCCAATATTGCTTTAGTAGTGACTGATTTACCGGAACCTGATTCACCAACAATGGCGAGTGTTTCACCCTTATCTACATGAAAGGATATATTTCGGATGACGCGGTTGATGCCTTCATCCATTTTAAATGAAAGTTCAAAGTTTCTTAAGTCTAATAATCTATTTTCTTCCATATTAAAATCCTTTCATTTTAGGATCAAAGGCATCCCTTAGTCCGTCTGCTATAAGATTAAAACTCAGCATTAACAAGCTCAGTACAATTACAGAAGAAGCCAGCATGTATGGGTGGGTTAACATTGATAAGTATCCTGTCGATATGAGCACACCTAAAGATGCTTGGGGTGGTCTTAAACCCAAGCCAACAAAGGCTAGAAATGATTCGTAAAAGATTGCATTGGGTATCGAGAACATCATCATGATGATGATTTGACCCGCAATGTTAGGAATCAATTCTTTCACAATAATGGTAAAATCAGAAGCACCCAGGGTTTTTGCAGCAAGGACATATTCTTGGTTTTTTAGTTTTAAACCTTGCGATCGAACCACGCGACTCATACCAATCCACCCTGTTAACATCAAAGCTAATATGATGGTTGTAATACCTGGTTCGAATACAATCATGAATAAAGTCACGATGACTAAATTAGGAATTCCTGATAGTATTTCGACAAAGCGTTGCATGATTGCATCCACTTTACCCCCATAATATCCAGAAATAACACCATATGTCACCCCTAAAACCATGTCTACCATTACCGCAACAAATGCAATAAGGAATGATATTTGTGTCCCTTTCCAAACTCGAGTCCATAAGTCTCGGCCCAGTTTATCAGTTCCAAACCAGTAATAAAGATCATCAAATCCCTTTGCTTTATAAACATTGATTCCAGAAAGAGTGCCTTTAAATATCCCTAGTTTTTCTAAAATAGGAATTCTTGGAGGCAAACTCAAATGGGTTTTTTCTATGTGCTCAATGGTAGTCCCTGAAATCATGGGACCAAATATTGCAAAAAGAAAGATGACTATTATGACTAAAAGTCCAATGACAGCCCCTTTATTTTTTTTGAATCGATTAAAAGCATCTTGAGAAAAGGTACGTTCTGGACCAATGAGCATTTCTTGTTCTGCTAAATGTAATTTATCTGATAAAACAAATTTATTTTCCATAAGTTTACCTATCCTTTCGACACTCGTATGCGTGGATCTATAACACCATATAGGATGTCTACCACAAGGTTAACAATAATATATAAGGCTGAATAAATGAACGCAACCATGATGATGACATTATAGTCATTACTTTGAATGGCTTCTACAAGTAAGGACCCGATTCCCGGAATGCCAAATACTTTCTCAATAACTAGGGAGCCAGTCATGAGGTTAACAGTTAATGGGCCCACAATGGTTACAACAGAAATCAGTGCGTTTCTTAGACCATGTTTTAAAATGGTTAATCTTGGTTTCATGCCTTTTGCTCTAACCAGTTTGATGTAATCTGAGTCTAAAACATCGATCAGTTCAGTTCTAAGAAATCTTGTGATTTGAGCCATAACAAACATAGATAAAGAAATGGTTGGCAGTAAGGTTGATGTGTATGGATGCATCGTATCATATGTGATCGCCGCAAGTTGCCACTGATAACCAACTACATAAGCCAAGCCTAAAGCCAAAACAAAGGAAGGAATGGAAACACCCAATACTGCGATTGTTGTGCTCAGGCTGTCTTTCCATGTATTGTGATTTGAACCGGAAATGGTTCCTAAACCCAGTCCCATCACTGTCCCAAGAACTAAGGCTTGGAATCCAACTCTGACGGATACTGCGAGCCTTGGTAAAACTATATCTGCAACTTTTTGGTTTTTAAAAATACCAAAAGAAATTCCAAAGTCGCCTTGAGCGGCATTCTTCAAGAAAATTAATAACTTTTTAAAGAATGGTTCATTTAGTCCATAGGAGTCCCTAAGGACTTTAATTTGATCTAGTGAAAGTCTTTCGTCATTAAAGGGCGAACCTGGCATGAATTCTAGGAGTAAAAATAGAATCATGAGAATGATAATTATCGTCACGAATGACCACAGTATTCTTTGGCCTATGTATTTTTTCATAATCTTCCTTTCTTAAGAAGAAAAGGGCATGACGCCCTTCCCTATTAATCTTCGATTGTGACGTTTCTATATGTTGTAATTCCAACAACGTGCATTTCTACGCCTTTAACTTTAGGATTGATGATCAAAGCATCACTTGATTGCCAAACTGGAATGACTCCAGCTTCATTTAACAAGATGCCTTCTGCTTCCTTGAAAGCTTCCCATCTTGCTTCTGGTTCTCCTGATAATGAGCCACCCACACCCAACTTAGCGATGAGTTCATCGTAAGCATCATTAGAGTAGTTTGCATAGTTATATACTGAGTCTGAAGTAAACAATGTTCCTAGGTATGTGAACGGATCCGCATAGTCTGGGCCCCATCGAGTTAATCCAAGTTCATAATTATCTGATTTCATTCTTTCTAATCGTTCACTTTTTGGAACGGTTGTGATCTTAATATCTAAACCGTCAAGTTCATTGAGGTCTGATTGGATTGCTTCTGCATTGGTTCTTGATTCTTCTGAGTCTTCAATTAGCAGCTCAAAGGAAAGTGTGGATTTACCTAATTCTTCTTTTGCTTTTGCAAAATGTTCATTGGCTTTATCCATATTGTATGTTAAGAACTTATCTGAAGTTTCACGGAAATCTTTTCCATCTGGTCCTGTAGCAAGTCCAACAGGAACGATATAATCTGCGGCAAGAGCCCCATCACCCATGATGTCATTTACAATGTGATCTCGATCAATAGCATATGCCATCGCAAGTCTTAAGTTTGCATTTTTTAAATCATCTTTGAGTGCATTTGGTGCTATATACCATACATACCCTGCTTTGTTAATAGTAAATGCATCATTATCTTTATAACGAGTGACTAAATCACTTGAAACTTTAGCAATGTCTAATTTACCATTATCAAACTCCAAGGCTGATGTTTGGTAATCTGATAGAATCTTGTAGTCAATGCGATCTAACTTGATGTCTTTTGCATCAACATAGTCAGCATTTTTTAGGAAAGTGATGCTTGATCCTGGAACCCATTCTGTTAATACGAATGGCCCGTTTGATAGGAGTCCGTCTGGATTTTTTGCGTAATCACTGCCTTTTGCTTCAACGAATTTTTCATTTAATGGATTGAAACTTGGGAATGTTAAGAATTCCATAAAGTATGGTACTGCCGCGACCAATGTCACTTCAAGCGTGAAATCATCTGGTGCTTTAACACCCAATTCCTCGACTGGTTTTTCTCCTTTATTGATGGCTTCAGCATTTAAAATACCTGCATCTGTGAACAGAACAGCATATTCAGCATTTGTTTTTGGATTAACAATTCTTGACCAAGCATAAACAAAGTCATGTGCAGTAACTGGGTCACCATTTGCCCATTTGGCATCTTCGCGTAATTTAAAGGTATATTTGGTGCCATCATCATTGGCTTCCCATGATAGTGCAACCCTAGGAATGATGACCCCTTTGGAATCATAATCCACAAGTCCATCAGTAAAGTTTTCAATTACCTCAAACGACATCCCGTCTGTTGCTAAGGAATTGTCTAAGGTCTTTACAGCGGTATCTTTTGCAATTCTCAAAACTTTGGAAGTACTTTCGGCGGGTTGGTCTTTTTGACCACAGGCTGTGAGCACAAATAATGCAGTTAGAATACTAATAAGATATTTTTTCTTCATATGAATCCTCCTTTTGATATTTCAATAATACACTAACTGAAAACTATGTCAATCATTTTCTGTAAAACTTACATTATAAATGTAAATACTTACATTTAAAGTTAAAAATCATATATTTAAAATTGAAATTTAAACAAAAAAACTCATTTTATAGATTTTGAAAGACCAATCTACGTCATGAGTTTCTAATTAAGGTGTTAATTAATGAAAAAAAACACAAGTTAATTCTTAAAAAAAAAGATTCACCTAAGTGAACCTTATCTTATTACACAGTTTCGATTACAGAGTTCTTTTTTCCTTGACGCATGATGAGTAATGATGTGACCACACCAATTGCACATAAGAATACTAAGAAGAAGAAAATGTTAGTGTAACCGGCAGTTCCATATTTATCTAACCAGCTACCAAACATGGTATGCATGAATAAATCTGGTAAATAACCGATGATTGAAGCTACCCCAATAACTGTTCCATATAATCTTCTTGGAATTTTTAGTTCCTCAGCAGTCGCCCACATTACACCAAAGTTCATATAAATGGTGATAGCACTGATCATAATCACAGCCAAGACGCCGATGTTTCCTAAATTCTTACCAAATAATGGCAAGATTAAAAGGAGTGCACCAGTGATGATTGATGAGATTAAAACATTTTTAGCAGGTTTCTTTGTCTTATCAGCAGCAATCCCACCCACTGGTGAAAAAATTGCACGTGCCAGGTAAGTACGAAAGATGGCAATCATGGTACCTACAAGACCTGTAATTTTCAAGACATCTGTTACATATGGTGTCATGAATGTTGATCCTGAGAATACACCATAAATTGAGAAGATAATCAGTGAAAGTAACCATGTAGCTGGCATCTTCAGCACTACGAAAATGTCACTGAATCGAACTGGATCTTCGTTGAGATCTTCATCACTGTCAATTTCTGAGGGATAATAAATCCAGAATAAGATTGCCCCAAGAATGTTCAATGAACCATATAAAATCAAGATTCCCTTTAGACCCATTGTTTGAGTTGCGAAGAGTCCAAATACAAAGCTTGCTGCAATTGCAACCACTGTATTGATGATTCCTTGAAATCCTGCATAAAAACCATATAATTTTCCCTGTTCGTTTTCATCCCCTAATAGGCGAACTGCCTTGATGACTGATCCCCAGAAGGCAAAGATGGTTGTGAACCCCAATAGAAGCCAAACGATGATGGCTACTTTGTAGTTCATGAAAAATGCCAATACAAAGTTTAAGATACCCGTTCCCATCGCTGAGATGGTAATGATATTTTTAGTTTTATATTTATCTGACATCAATCCCCCTGGAATTAATGTCAAAGTATTCATGATTGAGTAAACTGACAAGAGCAATCCAGCTTGTGAGTTAGTGATGCCCAAACCTTCCATGAGTGGTTCATAGAAC
>CBDUDQ010000036.1:0-12014 GCA_965365985.1 uncultured Erysipelothrix sp.
AATGCCAATCTACCCGGTGCGCATATTTTGGGTACAAGTAAAATTCTAGGATCACTTACATTAACTGATTCAACTAATTTAGGTAATGGAAGCGAAGGGGCATTTCTGTATCATTCTGGAAAATTTGTAAATAAGGAAAAAGTAAAAAACTCATTAACAAATAAGATACAATTTCAAAAGGAAATAGAAAAAATAGTGGCTCCTAAAATTGATTTTCAAACCCCACCTCTCTGTAAAGTAAATCTTAAAAGTGATGCGTGGTTTGATGGTAAACTTTATACTAAAGGAAAATCAATCGAGACTAATAAAATAATCAAAAATTCAAAATGGTTAGTAGATAGTTTTAAATTGACCAATTGGCAAGATGAAGTGGATAATACAGTAATTGTCAGTAAAGGAGATATAACTCTTGGAGGTATGTCTCAATTTGAAGGAGTTTTGATCTCATCTGAAGGTGAAATTATAATTAATTCTGGAGGACAATTTAAAGGAGTTCTAATTAGTAATAAAGGTATTTCAATTGTCGGGGATATGAAAGTAGGATTCAAACTTTTGAAAGATTATTTTTCAACAGAAGAAGATTTTCCTGTAACATTTTTATGTGGAGAAGATGAATCGCCTCAAAATGGCTCACCAGGAAATGGAAATATCATAACAAAAAATGATGTTCAATTTGATGTTGTAAAGCAAACTACTGAAAAATAATAAAAGGATATTAGCAGAATTAAAGCCACATCCCTCAACAGAGATGTGGCTTTTGCTATGTTACTAATTATATCTACGTGTTCTATTATGAATCTTTCTTGAAATGAAGATGATGATTGCTAGTATTAATGCAAGGATACCCATGATGCCAAGACTAATCTTGTTTGGATTCTTTAGAATCTCGATGATGTTTCTGTCTGGATTGACCATTTTGAATCCTTGTTTTTGTGAATATTTCATATCTACTTGAGGTATGTTGTTTTCGTCTTTCTCTCCACTTTGCAAGTAGTGAGTGAGGGCGAGCCATTCTTTAACTTCTTCTTGGTTTTCGTAGATGATGCGGTCTTCGAAGTTTGTAACTACAGTGCCGTTTTCATCTTTTGGTACGATTGATAGGAGTCCCATTGATTGGTCGCCTACAATGTTGAGCATTTGTGCTGTGTATAGGTTGGCGACTACTCTGTAGAGTTTCTTATCTTCTATTTCTACGAGTTCATTTTCTTCGTTTCTAATTTTTGTGTCTGTAATTTTATTGAATATGATTCTGTGTGGGTTGAAGCTGTATTCCATCCCTGACATATAGAGTTGTGCTGTGCTCATGATGGGTTGTATTGAGGCATCCACTTCTGCGGCAGTTTTGAGTTCTTTGCCGGTGAGGTAGACATCGATGAGTGGGTAACCGGAAAGTTTGTCTTTACCAATTCCCAGTGGTGAGACTTTAAATATGTCTTCTACTGTGATGTTTCCTTTGGTGAAGGAGTCTCTAATCACACCAGATGGTACCACTGCAACATCAATGTGTTTATAGTTTTCTTTTTCTGCATTTTTAACTGCGTATCTGTAAGCATCTCCTATTAAATATCCGAGTGGTTCTTCTTCTTGTTTATCGGCTAAATCTAAAGCTGGAGTGAATCCAAATGGGGAGTATGCAATGATGTCTTTATAGTTTAGATCAAATCTACTGAGGTATTCTTTTTCAACGGCAGTTTTGAATCCGTTTATTTTCTTTTGTATGGCTGGGTCATCTTTGAATTTTTCTGTGATGGGTTTGATTTCATAGTTTTGAAGTTCCCATGTGTCTCCTACTTTATTGAGTTTCATGGTTCCCAGGTTTTCTGCATAGCGGCCAGATGATGCGATGACTGTATTGCCTATCATGATGGGTTCTACTAGTGTGGTGTGACTGTGCCCTGAAATGATGACGTTAATTTCTGGAACTTTTTTTGCGAGTTGTTCGTCTTCTGATTTACCGCGTTTACCATCTGTACCAGAGTGTGAGACAGCAACAATTAAATCAACTTTTTCTTCTTCTTTTAGAATCTTAACTGTTTCTTTTGATGATTCGACCATGTCATTGAAGTCAACTTCTGCCATTGGGGCATTTGAATCTGCTTCTTTTCCCATGAGTCCGATAACGCCAATTTTTAGGCCGTTCTTTTCGATGACAGTGTAATTTTTTACGCCGAATTCTTCGAAGCTTTCTTTAAGTTCAATTAAGGCTTCGTTGCTGTCTTCAGGGAAACTTGTGTTGCTTGCGATGATTTGAGGAAGTGGGTCTTCACTTTTGAGTGCGCTGGTTAAACTGTGCGTCAGACCTTCTGATCTAAAATCGTATTCATGGTTTCCGAATGTCGTCGCATCGTATCCCATCAATCCCATCAGTCTCAGGGCTGGGGAGTGAGTTTCATAGATGGTTTGGTAAAGGGTTCCCATTGAGTAGTCACCTGCATCGAGTAGAAGAAGGTTTTCATCTTTGCTTCTTTCTTCTTTGATGGCTGTTGAGAGTCTTGCGAATCCGCCGCGTGTTTGAACTTTACCGTTGAGTTCTATTTGATGGGGTTCAAGGTTGTCGTGCATATCATGGGTAAATAAGATTGTGAGTGATGTTTCTCCTTCAGCGAATGTGCTTAAAGTGAGTGCCATGAGCATCATGCTCATAAATGTTATTTTAAGTATTTTTTTCATAGTGCCTCCAAATGTTGTGTTAATTAGAATTATATCACATTGGACATATTTGAGACTGTTGGTGCTTCTCTATCATGGGCATTAAAGTTTCTTTCTTTTTTTATGAGCGTATAATTACTCGATGATATGGAGGTTTCAATTATGAGATTAGAAAATAAAGTAGCAATCATTACGGGCAGCGCATCTGGTATTGGTAAGGGCATCGCCTTAGCCATGGCCAAAGAGGGTGCACGCATTGCCATCGTAGATATTAATGAAGAAAAAGGCCAAGAAACTTTGGCAGAAATTAATAAAATCAGTGAAGGTCTTTTATTTATTAAAGACATTTCAGTGAAAGAAAATGTTCAAAGTATTGTTGAGTCCGTAGTAGCGCATTTTGGTCGATTGGACATCATGGTTAACAATGCCCATGCATCCACACGCGCATCTTTTATGGAAACAACAGATGAAATGATGGCATTGTCCATGAATACGGGATTCTATCCAACATTCAACTTCATGCAAATCGCATTCCCATACTTAAAGGCATCTCAAGGTAAAGTCATTAACTTTGCCAGTGGGGCAGGTCTTGAAGGACAAGTCCTACAAACATCTTATACAGCAGCCAAAGAGGCCATCAGAGGCATTTCAAGAGTTGCTGCAGAGGAATGGGGTACTTTCGGAATCAATGTAAACATTATATCTCCCATTGCCCTAACACCTGGTGTAGACGTATGGAGAAACAATGAACCTGATGCTTATGAGACCATGGTTTCTGGTATTCCTATGAGACGTCTGGGTGATCCTGAAAAGGACATTGGTCGAACTGCAGTATTCTTGGCCAGTGAAGATTCAGATTATATTACAGGACAAACCATCATGGTAGATGGTGGATCCATCAAGCTTCGTTAATTTAAGAAATTCTAGCCTTACCTGGTTCAACTGGGAAGGGCTTTTTTTATACATTATTGACCATCTATGATATTCTTAACTTAGTAGTAGTGGGGAGTTAAAGGAGGCTATTTATGGAAACTTTTAAAGAGTATTTGGCAACTGTTAATACACCTGAACACAAGGAGCGCATGAGCACAATTTTAGATTGGGTTTTAAAAACCTATCCTCAATTAGAAGGAAAGATTGCATACAATCAACCCATGTTTACAGACCATGGTACTTTCATCATCAGCTTTAGTTTGGCCAATAAACACATTGCCGTTGCACCGGAGAGACAAGGCATTCTTGCTTTAAGTGAACTCATTCATGAGTCCGGATATGAGCACAGTAAAATGTTAATTCGTATCCCTTGGGATAAAGCTGTTGACTATGAAATGTTATCTAAAATTATTGAATATAATATGATGGATAAAAAAGGAGTCACGACATTTTGGAGAAAATAATTCGTTGTGATTGGCCAGGTTTAAATACGAGTGATCTATATCAAAAATATCATGACGATGAATGGGGAATTCCATCTTATGATGATCACCATTTATTTGAAATGTTGGTTCTTGAATCGTTTCAATCCGGTTTATCATGGTTGACCATCTTAAACAAAAGAGATTCTTTTAGAAAAGCTTTCGATCAATTTGATGTCATGCTTGTATCAAATTACAAAGAAGAGAAGATTGAAGCTTTGATGAACGATAAGGCTATCGTACGCAGTAGAGGGAAGATTAAAGCTGCCATACTAAATGCAAACATCTTTATTGATATTCAAGCAGAATTTAATTCATTTTCTAATTATCTTTGGTCTTTTACCAATCATCAAACAATATATGATCACCCGATCAAAACTCAAAGTGAGCTGTCCTATATGATTTCATCAGACTTAAAAAAACGGGGAATGAAATATCTGGGTCCCGTAACCGTTCAAGCTTATTTAGAAGCTGTGGGACTTACCAATCATCACAGTAAAGAATGTTATAAATATGTTATAAATATGTCGTTAAAAGTGCATAAGGATACAAACTCAATAACTTAAATGATATTGTTTAAGTAGAGTAATGGCACATAAGTATCAAAAAGAATAAAATGAAAGGAAACCCAGGTGAGCACTTGGTTTTTCGTGTATAATTTTATAAAATTTTGATAATTAAAATATAAGGAGGAATTATTATGTGGGAATTCATTAAAACGTACTTGGTTACTTTCGTGGTATTTTTCGCGATTGATATTGTTTGGTTAGGGGTAGTTGCCAAAAACCTATATCGCAAAGAATTGGGTTTCATCATGGCCGAAAAAGCAAACTGGGTTGCGGCATTTATTTTTTACGCAATCTTCATAGTAGGACTTGTTTTCTTTGTTATTAATCCAGCTTTACTTAAAGAAAGTTGGAAGTATGCTCTGGGTGTTGGATTGTTCTTTGGTTTTATTACTTACTCTACATACGACCTTACAAACCTAGCAACATTAAAAGATTGGCCATTAAAAATTACCATCATTGATTTAATTTGGGGTACAAGTTTGGGTGGTTTGGTTTCAACAGTTTCATATTTCGTATTGCAATTTCTAAAGTAAGATAAGATTACATAAGGGAGCAGAAGATGAAAACAAAACAAAGATTCAACAGTATCGAAGATTACATTGATTACTTTCCTGAACCTGTTCAGGTAAAGCTTGATCGACTCAGAACTGAAATTCATCAAGCCGTACCCAATCTTGTTGAAAGCATCTCATATCAAATGCCCACTTTTGAATTAAACAACAATAAAGTCCATTTCGCTGCATACAAAAATCACATCGCAGTCTATCCTGGTCCAGAAGCAATCGATGCATTTAAAGATGAACTGGGTGAGCTGATAGAGTCCAAGGGCACCATTCGCATTCCAATTGAAGAAGACATTCCTTATGAACTCCTCAGAGTCATCATTCAATTTGCACTCAAAGAAAACTTTGAAGAAAAAGCAGAGTCAAATAAGCGCTTTGGTGATAACAAAGCAATTCTTATGGATGTGATGAAAGATTCCAGTGAAGCATTCTTAAAACAACTGCAATCTTTGGATGAAAAGAATATTAACATAAAGATACACGGCGTAGAACGATCCCCTCTTGCCATGCTCAAGCACCAAATCGCATGGTTAAAACTTTTAAAATACTGGGATGAAAAAGAATTAAAATCTGAAAAAGATGTTTCACCTAAAGTTGATTATAAATACCACGAACTCACTTACCATTATCAAAATATGTACAAGCAATACGAAGAAAACACCCTTGAAGATGGTATTGAAGAATATGAATCTCTGATTAAGATTTATGAAACATGGATTGAATCTCTGAGTGAAGAAGAACTCTTCACTCAAGGACAAAGAAAGTGGACAGGAGACAATGAATCCTGGCCTATTGCCAAATGGATACACATCCATGTTTTGGTTCCAACACAAAAATATACCAATGAACTAAAGAAATTAAAATTATGAGTTAAATGGTTACAACTAAGACGACCCAAGCGGTCGTTTTTTTAAAAAACGAGTCAAAATCCATATCCATTATTTTTAATGATACAGAAATATAATTTTGAGGATGAAATTAATAAAAAGGCTCAGTTTAAATTAAACATACTTAAGCCCATATACTTATTGAAACAGACGCCACCATATCTTAGAAATCAGTGCAGTTAAAATAGTTACACAGCAAAATGTTAAAAGAATTGAAGGGTAAAAGTAATAATTAAGAATAAAAATATATTGAGAAGGTGGTTCACACGGGTGAATCACTTTTTCAATTATTCATAAGTCATAAAGTGCACTTAGTGCTTAATTTGTGTTATTATTTTAATATACAAGAACACTTAATGGTTCTTATTTCTAAACACATATACTAATTTCCTATATCCCAGGTGAGCACTTGGTTTTTTGTATATCATAATGTTTATAAAAAATAGAAAAAGAGGCGCTTATGGCAAAATACATAAAGAATTATGCAGTCGCATTCATTGTTTTTTTAATCATTGACTTGATTTGGTTGGGGGTTGTTTCTAAGAATTTTTATCAACAGGAATTGGGTTATATCATGAGTGCCAATCCAAACTGGATTGTGGCAGGGATTTTTTATATTATTTTCATATTTGGACTTTTATTCTTTGTGATTCATCCTGCACTTGAATCTGGAAGTTTTAAAGAAGCACTCTTAAAAGGATTGTTTTTTGGTCTTGTCACGTATGCCACATATAACTTAACCAACCTGGCAACACTTAAGGATTGGCCGCTTAACTTAACGATCGTGGATTTGATTTGGGGCACCACTTTGGGGGGTCTTGTTTCCAGTATTTCGTTTATGATTTTAAATAAGAAATAAAAAGATATTGAAAACACATCTAATACCGGGAAAGATACTGGATGTGTTGATAAGAAATGAAAAAAAGGAGGCCACAAAGATGGCAAAAGTAATAGATTTTAAATCACTGAAAAAGTTTAATCTTTTTATGGGGTTTTTACATTTGATTCAAGGGGGAATGATGCTTTACTTCGCGCTCTTTATTGAGAAGATTGCTTCTTTTAAAGTTCCGATTGTGTCATATTTCTTAACATTTGATAAAGTTCAAATGAGATTGGTAACCGATACGAAAACTCTTTTTGATTTTCCGTTTGGTATTGCCGTTTCAATGTTCTTATTCATTTCAGCACTGGCTCACTTTATCATTGTCAGCCCGTGGGGAAACAAACGATATAACAAAGGTTTAAGTCAAAACATCAACCGATTCAGATGGTATGAGTATGCAGTGAGCTCATCATTGATGATCGTTTTAATCTCATTGTTATTTGGAGTCTATGACATTGGATCTCTTATATTAATATTTGTTGTTAATGCAGTCATGAACTTGTTTGGACTTTTAATGGAAGAAATGAATCAAGGAAAAGAAAAAACAGATTGGAAAGCATTTATTTATGGCACGCTCGCAGGTCTTGCGCCATGGATTGTGATCATTCTTTATGCATTTGGAAACAGCAATCCTTCTGAAGTCCCTTGGTTTGTTTATCTCTTAACATTATCTTATTTTATATTCTTTAACCTTTTCCCTATCAACATGATTCTTCAATATAAAAAAGTTGGAAAATGGGAAAATTATTTATATGGTGAAAAGACTTATATTGTTTTGAGTTTATTTGCTAAGTCTGTCTTAGCATGGATTGCCTTTGCGGGAGTCATGCAACCTTAGTTAGAAAAGAGGAAACAATGAAAGCAATTGTAAAGATTGATAAAGATTTAGATCAATTTAAACTTGTGGATCTTGAGATTCCAGAAATCAGTGAATCTGAGATACTGGTAAAAATGAAGGCCATTGGTGTGGGAGTTCATGATGCTTACTATTTTGATCCCAAAGCGCAGTATCCTTATATCATTGGGATTGAGGGTGCTGGAGAAATTGTGAAGCTTGGGAAAAATGTTGAAAAATATAAAATCAATGACCGCATTGCTTTTGTTTCCTTAAATCAAACTAAAGGGGGAACTTGGGCAGAGTATGCAGTAATCACAATGGATTCACTTATTATCCCAATTCCCAATCAAATGTCCTTTGAACTTGCCGCAAGCCTTCCAATAGCAGGTGGTACGGCACTTCGTGCCCTTGAGGCAATAGATATGGAGGTTGGACAATCTCTCTTCATAGCGGGTGCCTCTGGAGCGATTGGGAGTTTAATAATTCAACTTGCCTCTCAAGCAGGACTTTTAGTATCGGGCTCTGCTTCTTCAAAAAATCAAGAGTACATGAAGCGCCTTGGCGCAATTCATACCGTTGATTATTCCAGTCTGAATTGGATACAAGAAGTAAAGGATTGGTCTTATGATGGTGTCGATGGTGTGATTTCGATTCCGAAAAATTCCAGCATGGATTGTTTAGAATTACTGAAACCGGGTGGTAAAATATTATCGGTGTCAAATGATCAAATCACTTCTGATGAAGTGGATCATGTACCCTATCCATTTAATTCAAAAATTAGGAAATCATTGCTTACTTTGTTTAAGCAAGTGGATGAAGGGGATGTTTTTGTTTTTGTTGATGAGACCTATCCACTTGAAGATGCGATTGAAGCTTTAAGGATCAGACAAAAGGGCCACGCCAGAGGAAAAACAATCATTCTTTTAGATTAGTGCTTTCTTTGAAGTCTTTGGCTTATCATGTATAATATTCAAGTGAGGTGAATCATGAAAAATTACAAGTTAATAGTCAGTGATGTTGATGGAACCTTACTTAATGAAGATTACTTAGTAAGTGAAGAAACCAAAGTTGCTGTAAAAAGATTAAAAGAATATGATATCGACTTTGCGATTGCGACCGGTCGCGCCTATGAAGGGGCACTGGATGTTGCACAACAACTCGATATTGTTAAGGAGGGTTATGGCATCATTTGTTTAAATGGTATGAGAACTTATCATTTGCCAAGTGAAACCTATAAATCTCTAGATTCGATGACGTATGAACAAGCACAATACATGCAGCGATTGGGTCAAAAATATTATATGGGCATGCTTTATTGTTATGAAGATGTCATATTTTATGAAATGGAAGATCATTCCTATAAAGACTATGAATTGGGGATGGATCCTCAGCGCATGAGATTCTTTAAGGATAATATGAAGACCAAGGACATTGATTCTTTATTGGACTTAAAACATCGTTTTGATGAGGGTGTGCCTTTGTTAAAAATTGTTTATGTTCAAGGTGAAGGGTTTATTGATTTATTAATAGACCGTTTGAAAGATGAGATGCATCCTGATTTTGATTTATTGGTTGTGGGCACTGAGTGGTTAGAAATCATGCCAAAACGTGTCAACAAAGGTGAAGCTGTATTAGAGTATGCTAAAACAAAGCATATCAGTGCAGATGAAATCATGGCTTTTGGTGATGCTGAGAATGATATTTCGATGCTAAAGGCTGTGGGTTGTGGGGTTGCTGTTGAGAATGCATTTAATACTCTTAAAGCAGTCGCCGATGATTTTACAGAATCAAACTTAGAACATGGGGTGGCTAAGGCCATTCACAGATATTTAGATAGATTGGACATTGAAAAAAATGGGAATGAATAAAGAATGGGAAGCGGTTCGTTTATTTCACGAGAAATTTGACCATCCGTTTGCTGATAAACCAAAATTTATGCCAGAAAAACGTGCACAAGCGCGTTATGCATGGATGTTAGAAGAAATTAATGAATTTCTTGAAGCCGATGAAATTGTCGAACAAGCAGATGCTTTGATTGACACCATTTACTTTGCTTTGGGAACACTTGTTGAGATGGGCATCAAACCAGAAGCCCTATTTGAGGTCGTCCAAGAGGCGAATATGTCAAAACTTTGGGAAGATGGCAAACCCCATTTCAATGAAATGGGTAAAACAATCAAACCAGAAGGATGGCAAGATCCTCATCAAAAGTTAAAAGCAATTATCAAGGGAATGGAATAAAAAAAACACATCATTTTGATGTGTTTTTCTTTAAGATTTCTGGTGACAAATACAGGTGCTTAAGCCACAATCACAGCGACTCAAACATGAACATTGAATTTCTTCAGTGGCTTCTTTTTCTTTGATTGTTTTTAAAATCATGTCAATGTCTTCCTGACTTAAAGGGTTTTCATTGATGATATGAGTAATGGCATTGCCCATTGATTGTGCACACAGTGACTCGACAACATCGTCCAGTCGGCATGTGATGCCTGTGATTTCATCGACCGTTGCGGTATAAATGAATCGATTGCCTTCTTTTTTTGTTTTTAAATAACCTTTTTTTACCAAGCGGCCCAGTAGGGTTTTAGTGGTCGCGTTTGCCCATGCTTCTTTTTCTAGTAAAATTTTGCTGATGGCTCTGGAGGTCGCTTTTTCAAGACTCCATACCACACGCAAAACTTCCCATTCAGAAGGTGAGGCTTCTATTGATGTTTTCATTTAGAACACCTGTCTTTCTTCTATAGTTTACAACCGTAAACACTAAAAGTCAATCTGAATGCGTTAAGAAGAACGATCTTATCGGGTTAAATATACCGCTTAAGTTTAATTATTACCGTTTACACACAAATGTGTACCGTTTAATCGTAAATCACACACGCAAACTGTGATTCATTTACTATATAAGGATATTGGGGGTATTTTTATGATATTAATTTCTACATGTTATTTAGAAAAAGAACTTCAAGGCCAAATTGAATTGATGATAGAACGCTATTCTAGAATCAACAACATGGCCATTAAAATTAAATCATATGAGACATTGTATGATTATTTGTCTGCGTCAGAAAACAGTCAAATATTATTTGTTGATATGAGTGAGCATCGTGATCATTGTTTGAATGTTTTAAAAGATTTGAAATTGAAAAGAATGAACACAAAGTTGGTTTTAATTTCAGATGATATAAAACATTACCAAGATGGTTTTATATTGGAAGCCAAGCAATATTTTGTCAAACCCATGAGTGAAATTGATTTTCTTGATGGGATGACACATATATTTGATAAAGTCATTAAATCTTTTAATCGTTACTATTTAAATCCTGAAGATGAAAGTCCAACCTCACTCAATTCAATTTATTATATTGAAGCTTATGAGCGCGGTGTAAAATTTGTTATGGAAAAAGGAGTTCAAAGCAGTAAGGAAACGTTCAGTTACTGGTTTGATGTCTTAAAAGACAATGACTTCGTTGTCAGTTCTAGAGGGGTCTTGGTTAATTTAAGACACATTAAGAAAATTGATAAAGATGAAATCATCTTAAAGAATGATGCTTCAGTGACCATTTCTAGAAGACTTAAGTCTAATGTCACAAAGCGTTATGAATTTTATAAAGAAAAAAACCGCCGATGAGCGGTTTTCTTTTGGTTTAATCCAATGATTCAAACAGGTAAGATAAGCGTGTTTTCAAGAAACGTACTTGATCTTCGGTCATTGGTTTATGTGGATCAGTAACATCAGGTGTTGTTCCTGTGTGACCTTGTAAGCTGCCATCTTTTCCAATAACCAAAACAAAGGGTACGTAGCCTTCGTTTTCAACGCCAGCTGGGAATGATTCTCTAAATTTTAGGAATCTCTCAGTTAATAAAGCATTGTCCTTAAACTCAGCTGAGGAAGTATTTAAGTACATGGCTTTTAGATCATTTTCAATCAATACTTCGTTGAGTACTGGAATCAGTGATTGGCACCATGGGCACTCAGGATAACCAAGATAGTAAACACCTGGTTTTTTCTCAATCATGTCATTGACCATTTCTGTGTAGTTTTTGGTTTCAAAGTTTATAGTTTTACCTTTTATGCCTTGGTAACCCTTCATTACATTATTGCTTGAAGCGCAGCCTGTGATTAATATCAAAAAGCTGATTGCGACTAATAGTAATTTTTTCATGAAATCCTCCGTATTCTAGTCTAAATTATAGACCATCCAATTAA
>CBDUDQ010000037.1:0-11873 GCA_965365985.1 uncultured Erysipelothrix sp.
TGGTTCGTAATACGCCTGGAGTTACAGGTTTCATTGGTTCATCTGGTGGTGGTGCAAAACCATTCCCTGTTTCACCTGAAGAAATCGAATCTATTCTACGTAGAATGGGATTAAGTGATAAGAAACTGATTGTTGACTTTAAAGTTGGCGATACAGTTAAAATATTGGCTGGACCATTTGTTGGAATCGAAGGCACTGTTGACAGCATGAATAATGATGCACAAACAGCAATGGTATTAACGATCCTATTCGGTCGTGAAACACCAACTGAAATTTCATATACAGATATAGCTAGAATTTAATTTAAAGCGGACCCGAGTGGTTCGCTTTTTTAATAACTGAAGTCATGTGAAGGATGGAAAAAAAGTCCATATTATCTTATAATAGACATAGAAAAGAAATGAGGACTATATGGAAATTTTAGCAAAAGGCAGTGCAATGGGGAAAATTATATTAATGGGAGAACATGCGGTCATTTATAATCAACCCGCAGTAGCATTACCATTCCCCGCAGTAAAAGTCACCTGTACCATCGCAAAGTTTGAAGGTCCATTAATGATTGACAGCGATTATTTTGTCGGTCCACTCAGTGAGGTCAATGATAACTTATCGGGCATTAAAACGATTATTTTTGACGTGCTCAAATTTTTAAATAAACCCGATAAAAACTTACGCATCATCATCGATTCAAGCATTCCCTCAAGTAGAGGTCTTGGCTCCAGCGCTGCTGTCTCAGTAGCAATCATCAAAGCGCTCTTTAAGACATTCCACACCCATTTGAGTGATGACATTCTCTATCGTTTTGCCAGAATGGCAGAAGACATTCACCACCACAGATCATCTGGTCTGGATGTGAATGCTGTTTGTGCTGGAAAACCCCTTTATTTCCTTAAAGGAGAAGACAGTGTTTACTTTGATATCAGATTTGATGGCATATTGGTTATTTGTGATACGGGCTTGATGGGTCATACCAGTGAAGCAGTTAAACAAGTCAAAGCATATCTTGATCAAAACATCGAACTGGGAACAGAAATAATTGAGCAATTGGGACTGCTTAGCAATCAAGCCATGCACCATTTACAAAACAACGATTATAATGAACTGTCAGAAGTCATGAATTCAGGGCACCACTATCTTACCCAATTGGGAGTCTGTGCAGAAGCCAATCAAATCTTGGTAGAAGTTGCCAAAGCATCCGGTGCCTCAGCAGCAAAACTCACTGGCTCTGGCTTAGGCGGCTGTAATATTGCCCTGTGTAGAAATCAAGACATCGCAGATGGCGTCATGACCAGTTTACTTATGGCAGGAGCAAAAGAAGTATGGTCCTACGCACTGAAGGAGGATTTGCAATGAAAAAAACTGTAAGAGCCCACACCAATATCGCTTTAATTAAATATTGGGGAAAACAAGATAAAGCACTAAAAATTCCTTTCAACGACTCTTTATCATTAACCTTAGATAAGTTTTATACCGATACATCTGTCGAATATGATTCAAAACTAGATAGAGACTATTTCATACTGGATGGCAAAGAAGCAGAACCCGCTGTATCAAAACGCGTATTTTGGTTTATGGACAGAATCAGAGAAAAATACGATCTAAAGTCTTTTGCTAGAATTGAATCTTTCAATCACGTACCCAAGGAAGCGGGATTGGCATCCAGTGCCAGTGCATTCGCTGCCTTAGCCAAAGCAGCAACTTTAGACCTTAATTTAAGTGCGCAAGAACTCAGTCAATTGGCACGTTTGGGTTCTGGATCCGCATCACGATCCATTTATGGTGGATTTGTTAGATGGCATAAAGGCAGTAGTGATGAAACCTCATTTGCCAAGCCACTTGAATTGCCTGCTTGGGAAGAACTTAGAATGCTTGTTTGTATAGTAAATGATCAATCAAAACCATTTTCTAGTTCTTATGCAATGGATAAAACATCGGATGAGTCCGTCTATTTTCCAGCTTGGGTTAAACAAAGTGCTCTGGATATGGAAGCAATGATCAAAGCAATTAAAGATCAATCTATTGTTGAACTCGGAAACATTGCTCAAGCCAATGCGCTAAGAATGCATGCTTCGCTAATGGCTGTAAACATGTGGTACTTTGAACCGGACACACTAAAAGTGATGAACTATGTTAGAGATAAACAAAAAGAAATTCCTGTGTATTTTACAATGGATGCAGGACCCAATGTTAAATTATTAACCCTAAAAAAACACGTTGAAGAAATAAAGAAAGACTTAGGTCATGATTTTGAGTTGATAGAGTGTCAGTCTGGTGTGGGCGCATATGTTCTTTAAATATCCAGGAAAGCTGTTTATCATTGGCGAGTTTGCCATCATGGAAAAAAACAGCATTTCTGTTGTCTCAGCAGTGAATGCATACATGCACTTTGATATTCAAGATCATTATCAATTTGAAATTAATTCAAGTCATGGATCACTTATTGGAGATGAAATATTTACTGAAGAAACTGTGATGCCTCACATTTATCACTCAATTCAAGTTCTCAAAGACTTTATATCTTTTAAACCTTTTAAAATGGACATTCAATCCTTTTTAGAAAAAGATCACATCAAATATGGTTTTGGCAGTTCAGGTGTTGTCATTGTGGGAACCCTTAACACCATTCTTAGATTCCATAAAATGGAGTTGCAGCGAGAAGTACTCTTCAAACTTGCGGTACTCGTACAAAAAAGAATGAATCAATTTTCTTCAGGAGGCGATCTTGCTTCCGCGATATTTGGCGGGGTTATTGAATATCATTCTTATGACAGAGAATGGTTAAAAACTCAAGAAGGATCATTGACTGATCTCATCACAAGTAATTGGCCTGGATTAAAAATCATACCGCTTGAATTTTCAAAGTATTATCATTTGGAAATTGGATGGACTGGCTTACCCCATAAAACAGAAACCTCATTGGATGCAGTCCATCAATACAAAGAAAGTAAAGAATACATAAGCTGGGTAAGGGATGCCAATCTCATCTCTCAAGCCTTCATTGATGGCATTCGAAACAATGAAATTAATATCAGTAATCAAGCGATTAGAGATTATCGTCAACACATGTTATTATTAGAAACAATTACAGGGATTGTAATTGAAACAAAGACATTGAAAACATTGATTGAATCTGTACCCTTTCCTGCTAAAGTCTCTGGTTCTGGTGGTGGGGATTGTGGGATTGTTTTAAAACCAAAAATGGAATCATTTAATTTTAATGCGGTTTGGGATGATGCAGGCATCATCCATTTAGATTATAAGGAGGAATACTGATGAACATACGATCACAAAGAAAAGACGACCATGTTGACTTGGCTTTAAAACAAAATCAATTCGATAACGATTTTAACTTAATGAAAATTACCCATCAAAGTCTTCCCAACATTTCTTTTGATGATATTGATACAAGCATCGTGCTCTGGGGGAAAACATTTTCCTATCCATTTTATATTAACGCGATGAGTGGAGGCAGTGATAAGACAAAAGAAACCAATCGTAAATTGGCACTGATTGCCAAAAGATTTAATCTTGCGATGGCACTGGGTTCTCAACACGCTGCTTTAAAAGATGAGAGTTTAATTGATTCTTATAAAATTGTAAGAGAAACCAATCCTAAAGGTTTCATAATGGGCAATGTGAGTGCCAATGCAAGCCTTGAAGAGGCTTTAAAAGCCGTTGAGATGTTGCGTGCAGATGCACTGGGCATACACATCAATATTGCTCAAGAAATTGCGATGGATGAGGGTGACAGAGATTTTAGAAATTGGGAAACCAACATTAAAGAAATCGTCGAAAATTGTTCTGTTCCAGTAATTGTTAAAGAAGTGGGATTTGGAATGAGCCAGCTCACTGTTAAGAAACTTAAAAAAATGGGTGTAAAAAACATTGATATCAGTGGCCGTGGGGGCACTAATTTCTTGTGGATTGAAAACCAAAGAAGTGAAACACCGCGCTTTGATTACCTAATGGATTGGGGTATCTCTCCCATTGAATCATTACTTATGAACAAAAATGAGCACGACAACACAATAATTTTAGCCAGTGGGGGCGTTAAAAACCCTTTGGATCTTATGAAGCTCTTGGTCTTGGGTGCTAAAGCAGTCGGGATTTCAGGCATGTTTTTAAAGTTTGCCCAACTACCAGAAGAAGCCATGATGGAAAAAGTAGAATCTTTCATTCATGATTTTAAATTATTGATGCTTTTGGTATCATGTAAAAATGTGAGTCAACTTCAAAAACTTGAATATCAACTAGATGGAAAGCTCAGTGCTTATTATGAAGAAAAGTAAAGTCATTTCATTGCTTATCATATTTGTGTTAATTGTGGGTGCTTTGGTTTATGCCTATGATAATTCTCAGTGTGAATTGGATGGATTGTCAGTGTGCTTTGATAAGGATACTGAAAGGTTTCTAATTGAAGAAGAGGCATCCCTTTCCATACAAATTGAAAATGAGGGTACCGCAGAATTACTTCAAACCAAATGGAATGCTTTATATCCACAGGTCAAATTAGAAATAGAAGTGCTTCCCATCCTTGAGATTGATGATTTGGTCAATGGACTCAAACATGATGTTGTTTATCTTAAACAAAAAGACGCCGCATATTTCATGCAAGATTTTTTTAATTTAGGATATGAAGCCAATGAAATCATGGGAAGTAAAATTCCCACTCAAATTCAAGATGCCAGTAATGTTAAGGGCATGAAGTTACTTCAAACTGCAGTGACTGGGCCCTTATTTATGGTCAACCAAACACTTGCTGATGAGCTGGGTTTTACGGATTTATCTTCTTTTGAATCAATTTTTGCTCAATCAGATAAAATATTAGAAAATATGGAAATTACATATCCAATATCATTTGTTGATCAATTTTCGATGTATCCATATTTAACCTCGGGTGGTTGGTTGTTAAATAGAGATCATATGGAATCAGATCCGGAATTTTCATCGCCTCGTTTTTTAAAAAGTTTAGAATTCATTGAGTGGATGGGTCAACAAAAACTAACTAAGAGTGAAGAAAAACTTAAAGCCCTGGATTATGCTTATAACAATGAAGCATCTTTCTTTGCGGGTGAATCCTTATTTGGTATTGTCAGTGACTTTGAATTGGCTCGATTATATGAAGAATCATCCAATGTTGAGTATAAACCGGTGCCATTCCCTAAGTATGGCGACCACCACTTATCGCAACTGGTAGATGTTGAGGTGTATGCAGTGAATGCGAATACCTTGTATCCTTCTGCATCTGCTGAATTATTTAGAATATTAAGAGACCCAGAAATTATCAGTGAGTATTCTGGTGGGGATTATGCCGCGATTTATCATCCCAATTATTTGGCGGATTTAAAAGAGGATATTGATCCCAGAATCAGAGCGTATGCTTATGGTGATACTTTACCGATTTTGGCGCTAAAAGAAGATACCAGTGTTTTGGTTGCTTCTATTTACCGTGAGCTTGATTTGAGGCTGTGGGTGGCCAAAGTATTTGATGGCGAAATCACGCCTTTGGAGGCTCAAGCGCAAATTGTACAAATTTCAAATGATTGGTTAAAGGAGCATGGTGTCAATGTGGAAATCACTGATTCAACAGGAAAAAACTAAGGATTATTTCAAATCCTTGATGAAATTTCTTTCAGAAGAAAGAAAAACAAAAGCGATTTATCCAGCTGAGGACCATGTTCTGAATGCTTATGATTTGGTGCCTTATGATAAAGTAAAAGTTTTGATTTTAGGTCAGGATCCTTATCATCAAAAGGGTCAAGCGATGGGTTTGAGTTTCTCTGTCCCAAGGGATGTGAAGCCTCCAAAAAGTTTAATTAATATTTTTAAAGAGTTAAATTCAGATTTAGGAATTAATAATACGAGTGGGGATCTAACATCCTGGGCTCATGAGGGTGTATTTCTTTTGAATGCGGTCTTGACGGTTGAGGATTCCAGTCCTGCTTCTCATGCAAAAAAAGGGTGGGAACAGTTTACAGATGCTACGATTTCCTATTTGTCATTAAGAGAAGAGCCCATAGTGTTTATTTTGTGGGGCAAGTTTGCTCAAAGTAAAACACCTTTGATTGCTTCGCATCATCACATCATCAGTTCTCCCCATCCTTCTCCTTTGGGAGCGTATCGCGGATTTTGGGATTCGAAACCTTTTTCTCGAACCAATGATTTTTTAGTTAATCATTCAATTAAACCAATAGATTGGAGTACGCGCTGATGTTTGATTCTATTGAAATTGCTTTAGAAATTTTAATGTTAAGAAAAAATACAGTTTATGGATTAGACCATTTTAAGAAATGTTTGGAAGATATGGGTAATCCTCAAAATAAACTGAAATGCATTCATATTGCAGGGACCAATGGTAAGGGAAGCACTACCAATTATATCCGTGCTGTTTTACAAAAAGCAGGCAATAAGGTTGGTAGTTTTACTTCGCCTCATTTGATGGTTCACAATGATCGCATTCGCATCAATGATAAAATGATTAGCGATCAAGTATTTTTAAAATATATTAATGATACCCACGATTTGTGGGAAAAATATGAATTATCGATGTTTGAAATAGACATGTTGATTTCCATATTATATTTTATTGATGAAGATGTTGATTATGTGGTTTATGAAGTGGGTTTGGGTGGGACTTTAGATGCTACTAACGTCATTGATCCACTTGTGTGTGGGATCACCAATGTTGATTTTGATCACATGAATATCTTGGGTAATACACTTGAGGCCATTGCGAGTCAAAAGGGTGGTATCATTAAAGAGGGCAAACCCCTATTTACCAGTGAAACAAAACAAGAAGTTTTGGATGTTTTTAAAGAAATTTGTCATAAAAAATCAGCTTCATTTAATCAAGTGCTTTTACCTGAAGTAGTGGTAAATGATGGGTCTTATCATTTTAATGTTTCGGGTGTGGATCTTGTCTTAACTCACCAAGGGCGTTATCAAGTTTCGAATGCCTCTTTGGCCACCGGGATATTAAAATCATTAAACATTAATGATGAGGATATTAAAGTGGGCATTGAGAATGCTTCGTGGGCGGGTCGTTTTGAAGAGATTGAAGAACATGTTTTTTTGGATGGGGCTCATAACATTTTGGGTATCAAGCAATTGATTGCTTCTACACAAATATTAAAGCGTCCATTGGTTGGTGTTTTTACTGCTTTGGGGGATAAGTCATATCAGGAAATGATTGATTTATTGGAAGCTCACTTTGATGAATTAATCATTACTCAATTTGATTTTTATCGAGCGGCTAAGGCCACAGATTTGGCTAAAAACCACAAAGTTATTATCGAAGAAGACTTTAGAAAAGCCATTGATTTGGGTAGAACCATGAAAAAAGAGGGCAGTCTTGTTATTACGGGCTCTTTGTATTTTATTTCTGAAGCAAGGGCTTATTTACAGGAATAGTGAGTCTATTGTGTTTAATTTTTGGATAAATTTCTTAATTAATTATTTGCGAATGAATTGCATTATATATTTTAATCGCTTAATCTAATAATATACTTTTCCAAGGGGGATCACTTATGAGAACAATGATACAATACTTTGAATGGGATTTAGAACCAAACGGTGAACATTACAAGAATTTATTGAGTGACATAGAAAACTTATTGGCTTTGGGTATTACCGATGTTTGGATGCCACCGGCTTCAAAGGGTAGTGCTGGAGGTTATGATGTGGGTTATGGCATTTATGATCTTTATGATATTGGTGAATTTGATCAAGAAAGCAGTGTAAGAACTAAATATGGGACTGAAGCTGAATATTCTGAAGTGGTCAACGCGCTGAATGATGTGGGTATTAGGGTTATTGCTGATATGGTTTTAAATCATAAACTGGGCGCTGATGAAACTGAGGTGGTATCGGTCATTGAGGTGGATCCACAAGAGCGTAACAGGGAAGTCGATCGTCTAGAAATCGAGGCGTGGACTGGTTTTAATTTTGATAATCGACAAGGTAAGTATTCACAGTTTAAGTGGCATGCTCAACATTTTACAGCGGTTGATTTTGATCAAAGATCTGGTAGAAATGGTATCTTTAAATTTGAAGGTAAAAATTGGTCTGATAAAGTGGATCTTGAATTAGAGAATTTTGACTATCTCATGGGGGCTGATGTTGATTTCAGTCATCCGGATGTGGTCCAAGAATATACTAATTTTGGTAAATGGTTTATTAATAAATATCCAATTGGTGGTTTGCGTTTGGATGCGGTTAAACACATTGATTTTGATTTCTTCGCACCATGGTTAAGAGAATTAAGAAATGAAAAAGATTTGTTTGTTGTGGGTGAGTATTGGTCACCTGATTTGAAGGCTCTTAATAATTATCTATTTGAGACTGAATTGACGATGAACTTATTTGATGTTCCTTTCCATATGAATCTTTTTAATGCCAGCCATCAAAGAGAGAATTACGATCTAAGAGATATTTTTAAAAACACTTTGGTTTTGAATAATCCTGAAAATGCCGTGACCTTTGTTGATAACCACGATACACAAGTGGGGCAGTCTTTGGAGTCATATGTTGATGATTGGTTTAGGGTGCATGCAAATGCTTTGGTGCTCTTAAGACCCCATGGCATGCCTTGTGTCTTCTTCCTAGACTATCTAAATGGCTCTGTGCGCAAGCTCTTGGCTTTAAGATCACACCTTGAGGGTGATTACATTGATATGTTTGATGATGCCAATGTTGTGGGTTGGACATTTAATAATGACAAAGGTCTGACTGTCTTGATGTCTAATCATGATACAGCCCTTAAAAAGATGTTCGTTGGCACAAGACATGCGGGTAAAGTATTTAAGGATGCTTTAGAGCATTGTGATGAAGAAGTTATCATCGATAACTTGGGAGTTGGTATGTTTAAAGTAGAGGCCATGAGTGTTTCTGTTTATACTTTGAATGGGGAAATATAATTTTCGTTCGTCAAAGTATGATAGCAATCAAAATAGAAAAAATAATAAAAAAAACACAAGACATCAAATGATGTCTTGTGTACAAGGAAAGAGGATCAACATTCAATTGTTGGTCTTTTTTTAATTGTATTTTACTTTAGGATACAAGTGTTTGTATATTCTGCTTACTATCAGTGTGGCACTGATGGCTTCAAGCAATCCATTACCCAAGATACTGGTGAGTAAAAATCCCATTAAAGTGTTGATGTCTTTTTTCATAGGAATGGGAAAGATAAATGTTATCAATGAAACCACCAAGAATGTGTTGGTCAGGGATCCTAGAATGATGGATAAAGAGAGTTTCTTAGTTTTTTTATAAACAAAGTCTGGAATAATTCCAACTAATATTCTGGGTCCAAAAGCAACAACAAGAGCCCACAGTGAACCTTGACTTGATCCCAAAACAGGAATAAACGGTGAGAACACAAAAGATAGGGGACCTGGGGCCACGGTATTGTTAATAAGACTCAAGAGTCCAAACAATCCTCCTAAAATCGCGCCGTATCTCCAACCCATCAATAAAGAACCAATGATGACCGGTATTTGAATGAAAGTCACTTTAAGGGGTCCTATTTGTAAAAAACCAAAAGGGGTTAAAGCCAATACAATAACAATCATCATCAGAAAGGCTAAGTGCATTTGTTTGTGTACTTGTTTGTAAGGCTTCTGTTTTGTTTTTATTGTGTTTTGATTAGTTTTAGAATTAATTTTCATAATAGATCTCTCATGCCTTCTATCAGCAAGTTTGGATAAACCTTAACGGGCATCTCAAAGTGGCTTTTAATGTGTTCAGAATGACCGCCCGTAAGAATAAGGGGGAATCCTGTTTGATGTGCAATTGTTTGTGCTGTGTAAACCAGCGATAAAATAATTCCCGAACGGATATTTTCTTCTGTTGTTTTGGGTAATTTTTTTACGCATCCTTCCAGTGTGATTTTTGGAAGCAATCCTGTTTTTTGTTTAAGAGCCTCTAAACTCATTGAGAGTCCAGGTAAAATAAGACCTCCAATCAGTTTATTTTGATGATTGACGATGTTAAGGGTTGTTGCGGTGCCCAAATCACACAGGATAAACGGGGCATCCTTTTTTATTATCGCACCGTGTATGGCAAGCATGCGGTCTACTCCAAGACTGTCCATATCATAAGGACTGTCTTTTAAAAGAGGGCTCATATTGGAATTCATTAAAGTGATGGGAGCATTGCTGGATTCTTTCACACTTTTGTAAAGCTTATCAAATACTTCTGGTACTACACAAGAAATGCCAATTCTTTTAACTTTCTTGATGAGATCTTGAATGATGCCATCTTGAAAATTATTGTCATGGCTAGGAATTTTAATGGATTGAGTAATATCTCTATCCATATAAGCAAACCAAGTGTGTGTGTTGCCAATATTAATCAATAAATCCATGAGTTCTCACACTTTCAAGTACAGATGAAATGATCACATCGATATCTGCCAGTGCGCCGATGCCTTCATCACCACATGCCAGTCTTGCGTGTTTGGGTCTAATCTTTTTCCATGCTGTGTCTTCTAATATTTTCATGTTCTTTTGGACGATAGGGTTTAAGTACATATTGGTATTCATCGCGGGCGCATAAATTCTAAGTTTATTATGGCCTACAAGCAAGATGTTTGTAAGCATGTTGTCGGCAAGCCCCATGGCAATCTTTCCTATAGTATGGGCACTCGCTGGTGCCAATAAAATAACATCAACGTGTTTAACGATATCAACATGGTAAATTGCTTTAGGATCTCTTTCATCAAAGGTGTCAATGATGACTTCATTTTGAGATAAAGTCTGTAATGTGAATGGTGTGATGAACTTTTGTGCAGATGCGCTCATGACCACATGAACATTCCAATCTTCTTTTATAAATCGACTGACAAGGTCAGCTGCTTTATATGCCGCAATGCTTCCAGTTACGGCAATTAATATTGTCTTTTTATTTTTCATTTGAAATCTCCTTTTGAATGAGTTGAGCCAGTCCATTTGCGATGTCTGTTTTATTGTCAAAACGAGCAATGATGCCATCCTCAGAATAAAGAAAGGCTTTATGTGCTTCTTCATGCACTTGTTCTTTGTGATTACATAGAACATAATCAGAATTATTTTCAGTTATTTGTTTTTGTGCTGCTTGGATTAATTTCTTTTCATCTGAGTTTGCTAAGAGTTTAAAGCCCACTAAGATGGTATCAGGCTGTAATTTTTTAAAAAGATTAATAATTTTAGGTGCGGGATTGAGTTGTAAAAAGATTGGTTTGTTTGAACTAATCTTTTGATCACGCTTTATAATGCTGTTTAGATCTTCGATCTGATCAGACTTACGAATGGTTTCGTAGTCTAAAACATTCTTCACCATAAAGTCACTGATGGCCATTGCATGAATGATGGCATAGAATTGATGATTTTTCATCAGTGTATTAACTGATATTTCAACATCTTTGACAGTTTTTATTGTTATGCTTTGGACTTTTTGCTTTGGCATGAGTGATTTCTCTGTATGAAGATAGACCACTTCAAATCCAAGTTGTGCAAACGCATCCGCAATTTTAGCGCCAAGTCTTCCGCTTGATTCATTTGTTATAGACCTTACCGCATCAATGGGTTCTGTGGTTCCGCCCGCAGTAACGAGAATTTTTTTCATGAGTTCTCCTTTTTTTAAAATTTAAGTGTGGCAAGATTGTGCGACACAACAAGTCTATTGTACAACAATGGGCAAGACAAAAAAAGTTTAGTCCGATTTTCAAAAAAGCTTTTATCTAAAGCGTTTAATGATATCTTTGAATATGATTAATAATAAAATTATGTAAACGCATACAATATTGCTTGCATTATGATAATTGGGTGATATAATATGAGTAAGGAAAACGATTTCCGTATATTCCAAAAGGAGGAAATACAAAATGGTAAAGA